>JBAZLT010000061.1:0-7883 GCA_041650115.1 Dehalococcoidia bacterium
AAACAGCTTGTAGCTCACCAGTCCGATAATAACCGTGGCAACCAGCGATATCAGGATGGCTGTGAATACATCCAGTCCCAGCCTGTATGTTGTATAGAACATACCGTAGGCGGCCAGCATGAGAAATGATGTATGTGCCAGGTTCACCATACGGGCGACGCCGAAGATCAAGGAAAAGCCGACTGCCAGCAGAGCATAAACCCCACCCGTCACCAGCGCCTGTATCACAAAGGCCTGAAACATCTCTTACCTAAACCATCCCATCAACTAAAATTTATTTATTATACAGCATTTTTGGCTTTACGCAACGGTATTGCTGAACGTACATCCCATCGGCTCAACCAAATTGCCTGAATCAGTTGAAAAGTTGATCCGTTTTGGATTTATAGAGGCTGGCAGACCGGAAGCTCCGGCCTGCCAGCCATTGCCTGTGTAATTATGTTTACTGAGTTGCGGGGGCAGGAGCCGGTTGCTGGAATTTCTGCACCACTGCAGGATTAATCACGTAGGGCTGGATTCCGGGATAATCGATTTTTTCCCATCCGCCGGACCCGACTCCGAGCGCCGGCCATACGCCGACCTGCTTTCCATCTACCCACTCCAGGCCAAGACCGGTTACAAAGCCCGGTCCATAGACCAGGTCATGCGGCGCCTGGTATTTCTTGGCGTCGAAGTCCATGCCGTAGTACATAACCCTGCCCGACGTGCCCTGGTAATCGGTCTTTTCGATGATGGGCACAAGAAGGTCCGCATCCAGGGTCTGCCCCTTCTCTATGGCGTCCTTCATAATGTAGATGGCGTCATAGGTGGCAGCTGTGTAGGCGGGGGGCTGCCCGAATTTTTTCTCGAAGTTCGTGAAGAACGGTATGGTCTTTTCGGTGATCTTTACGCCCGGCCCATAGGTGTTGAGGGTCATCACGTAGTTACCCTTGCCTCCCGTAGCCTCCCAGAACCCGAACTTTTGAGCTTCCACCACGATGCCCACGATCGCAGCAGGTATCTGCATCTCGCCTGCTTGCTTGCTGAAGGTAACTCCCACAGGGCCCGAGAACGTGGGGAATATGATGTGGGGGTTGGTGGCGGCTATGGCGGTCAGCTCCGCGTTGACGTCGGTAGCTGTATCAGACGGCCTCCATACGCCGGTTACCTCCATACCCATCTTGGGTATCATGGCCTGGGCAGTTTGTACCATGGCATCCGCCCAGGTCAGTTTCTCCGCCACAATGGCGACCCTGAGCTTGTCGGTGATATTCAACTGCTTCTTCAAGGAGCCTGCCACCATGCCCAGCATGAGGAAATCCGAGTTGACCAGGTAATACTCGTTGTAAGGTGTGCCCTTGAAGAAATACTTGTAACGGTCATAGTTTTCCGAGACCTTCATCTGCAGGGACCGTGTAGCGGCGCCGCAGTTTATGAAGATCGTCTTGTAGTTCATGGCCACTTCCTGCATGGGGAATACACCCTCGGTCCTGAAGCCACCCACCACGAAGTTCGGTTTATCTACGGTCAACAGCCGCTCCATGGCTGAGGCGGCGTCTGTGGGGCTGAGAATCTCATTCGAATCCGCCTTGATCAAGACTATCTGATATTTCTTCCCGTTCAAGTTGACGCCGCCCGCGGCATTGATTTCTTCGGCGGCCATCTGAGCTCCCATCCAGTGGTGTTCCCCTTCCAGGAACTTCATGGGGCCGATAACGCCCACTTTGATAACATCCTGCTGTTGCGGCGCGCAGGCAGGCAGCACAAGCGCAATAATGAGAATGCTGACAAAAGAAATGAGGAATAACCGTTTCATCCACTAACCTCCTTTGAATAATAATTCCCTGAGACTTGAACCGGCGAAAATCTATAGTCCCCGCGGACTATATCAGGTGTGCAATAACTGCTAATATCTAAAAGCTGGCACCTCCTTCCCTTTTTTTCAAACTGCCATTACCAACGTTAACAGCTTAACAAACTACCGGAATAGCGTTGTTGCGAATATGGCCCCGATAAAGCTGAACCACTGCATCCGACCACATTTATGCATTATACAATATACGTCAAGATATTTACATGTTCGCATTCATAAATTAATGCCCTATTTCGAACACAGGAGACTACAGGCCGCTTTTATCGACGCAATGCCTTTACGCATACATCCTGATTGACATCCGCAGGCAGAGGCATTACCATCATGTACCGATATCAATCAATTGCAACGGGGGGACATGAATATGGGGCTCTTCGGCACCAGCGGGATCAGGGGCGTGGTCAACCAGGACCTTACTCCCGAGTTATGCAAGAAAGTGGGCAGCGCGCTGGGCACACTGCTCCCCGCAGGTGCAACGGTCTGCCTGGGCATGGATACGCGTCTCAGCCGGGAGATGATCAGGGCGGCTGTGACGGAAGGATTATTAGGAGCGGGCATCAACGTGGCCCAGGCGGGCATAGTCCCCACGCCGGCCCTGGCCCTGCTCACTCGCGAGATGAATTTCGATGCCGGTGTCATGATCACGGCATCACATAATCCGCCGGAGTTCAACGGCATCAAACTTTTCAACCACGATGCCATCGGTTACGGACCGTCCCAGGAAGAAGAGGTCGAAAAAGCTTATTACAGCGGCTCTTTCAGGACCGCCCGGGCCGGGTCGGTAACTCATTTTCCCCATATGAAAGACCGCTACATTGAATTTATTAAGTCCCTCGTAAGCGGTTGGGATTTCAACCTCGATCTGAAGCTGCTGATAGACCCGGGCAACGGCGCCGCGGCAGGATTGGCCGGCGATATTTTCAAACAACTGGGATTCACCGTGCTCACTATCAACGATATGCCGGACGGCCGCTTCCCCGGGCGCAGCCCCGAGCCGAAAGAAGATACGCTGCAGGGAACTATCAAATTCCTGAGGCAGAAGAACGCCGATCTCGCTATTTGCTTTGACGGTGATGCCGACCGCGTTGTTTTCTGCGATCAGACGGGATTCCTGGGCTTCAACGAGATGATCGCCTTTATTGCCAGGGCCGCCATCAAATCCTCGGGAAAGCAGCTAATCGCTACCACGGTGGAGAGCGGTATGCTGCTGGACATGGCCATCAAAGACCTGGGAGGCAAAGTTGTCAGGGGCAGAGTGGGCGACGTATTTGCGGCACATCTGGCCCAGGATAATAATGCCGCGCTGGGCGTAGAATCGGTCGGCGTCTATATATTGCCGCAGGCCGGCTACTACCCTGAAAGCATCTTCGCTGCATTGACCCTGCTTCGCTCGATAAAGCGTGTCAGCGACATACGCTCTTTTCTGTCTACGCTTCCGCCGCTGTTCTTCCTTAAAGACAAGATATCCTGCATAAATGAAAAAAAGGCTGAGGTCATGGCAAGGGTCATGCAGCAATCGAATAAACTCGGCGCGGCCTCATTAAATGATCTGGACGGCCTGCGCTTTGAACTCGCAGAGGGGTGGATGCTGATACGCGCCAGCGGCACCGAGCCCGCAATTCGCATACTGGCCGAAGGCAACAGCGAGCAGCACGCGCGCAGCCTTCTTAATATGGGACTCACTGTACTCAAGGATGCGGCCAGGGGATCAGCCTGATGAAAGTTGTCTTTCTCTGCGGAGGCGTGGGCAAAAGGATGTTCCCCATTACGGAGGACAAGTTCCTGCTTGATTTTATGGGGAAACCGCTGCTGGAGCACCAGGTGGAACTGGCCCGCAAAGCCGGGTTGCATGACTTCGTGCTGGTGGGTAATCAGAACAATATCCACCGCATTAAACAGATCGCCGCTTCATTAAGCGGTTCAAAATTTGAATTTGTTGTTCAGGCACAGCCGCTTGGCATCGCGGATGCCCTCAAATCGGCGGCAGGTATTCTCGACAGCGAGATTATCGTCGTTAATCCCAACGACGTTTTCGATGGATCTGCTTACCGCGCACTGCTGGATGCATATCGCAGCAGGAAGGCAACCTCTTATATCATCGGATACGAGGTAAACCGATATTTTCCCGGGGGTTACCTGGCGGTGAACGGGGATAACGAGCTTACACAGATTATAGAAAAGCCCGAGCCCGGAACCGAGCCGGGCAATCTCGTCAATATTCTCCTGCACCTTCACACGGATATTCACAAACTTTTCGAATATATAGACATCGTCAAAACCACGCGTGATGATGTCTACGAATGCGCTATGGACGGCATGGTCAGGCATGCCTATAAGATAAAAGTAGTACAGTACAACGGTTTCTGGGCTCCCATCAAATACCCCTGGCATATTTTTGACATCGTCAGGTACTTCCTTGATTCAGAGGAAGGAAAAATCGATCCCTCTCTTAAAATATCAGACCGTGCTACCCTGGACGGCAAAGTGATAATAGGGAAAAACGTACGTATTCTTGAGAACGCCGTCGTGCGGGGACCGGTTTACATCGGGCCGAATTCGGTAATAGGCAACGGTGCACTGGTGAGGGATTATAGCCATATAGGAGCAAACTGCGTGGTCGGATACTCTACCGAGATAAAAAATTCCTATACCGGCGATGATTGCTGGTTTCACTCTTCGTACATAGGTGATTCCATCATCGGCAACCACTGTTCATTCGGAGCAGGCAGCGTCACCGCCAATTTCCGCTTCGACCAGGCCGAAATACCGGTTAAATACGAAGACCAGAGGATCTCGACCGGCAGGGATCATTTCGGAGCCATCATTGGAGATGACTGCAAAACAGGTATAAATTCAGGCATCCTGCCCGGCCGCAAGGTCGGCCCCAACTCCACCGTGGGATCGCATGTCTGCCTTGCCGTCGATCTCGAACCCGATACGATGGTGCTGCAACAACCCAATCTCCAGTATATTAAGAAACCTGCTGCATCGGAAGGCGCACCCGCCAGGCAGGATGGGGCCGGGGGGCAAACCCGTTGACCCGACCTATTGAGAAAAGCAGGCTGCCGCAGCATGTAGCCATCGTCATGGATGGAAACGGCAGGTGGGCCTCCCGCAGGCATAAGCCACGCCTGTACGGTCACAAGCATGGGGCGCTTCATGCGCGCGATTTTGTAGAGACATTCGCCGAATACGGTATCCCTTACCTTACCCTGTATGCCTTCTCCACGGAAAACTGGAGCAGGCCCAGGGCGGAGGTCGACGGCATAATTAAACTCCTTTCCGAGAACCTCGACCGTGCGGTCCAGATAGCTCACGAGCAGAATATCCGCATCCGCCACCTAGGCAGAGAGGACCGGCTGCCGCAAGAAATCCAGCGGAAAGCCAGGGCTGCCATTGAAAAGACCCGTAATAACTCCGGCCTGACGGTCAGTGTCGCCTTCAATTACGGGGGCAGGAGCGAAATAGTTAATGCTGCGCAGCAAATAATACGCGGCAGGGTCAAGCCGGAAAGCCTTGACGAGAGCCTTTTCGCGAGTTACCTGTACACGGCCGGTATGCCTGATCCGGACCTTTTCATCAGGACGGGCGGAGAGGTGCGCATCAGCAACTTCCTTATCTGGCAGTCGGCCTATGCCGAGCTCTATTTCACACCGGTGCTCTGGCCTGACTTCGGCCGCTCCGAGCTTGAGAAAGCGCTGACGGAATATGGCAGGCGACAGCGCAGGTTCGGCGGATTGAAACCGGTTTAATCAGCAAGTCTCCAACCTGGCCACCGGTAGCTCCCCCGAATATGTTTGGGTTCAACCATGTATGACGTTGTTGTGATCGGCGCCGGCATCGCCGGGAGCTATACTGCCCGGGAGCTTTCCCGCCTGGGACACTCTGTTGCGGTTATGGAAAGACATCCCGAGCCCGGCTACAAAACAAGTTGTACCGGGATTATAAGCCGGGCCTGCCTGGATATGTTGCCGGGCTCAAGCAGTGCAATACAGAGAGAGGCAAGGTCGGCCACCGTCTTTTCACCGGCGGGCAATCACGTCCGGATTGAACGTGAGGGAACCCAGGCTTACATACTCGACCGCCCGTCGCTGGACCGCCTTGTGGCGGAGCAGGCCGCGCAAATGGGTGTGGAGTACTTCTTCTCCACCCCGGCAACTTCCCTGCACAACAGCGACCGCTGCGTTCATATTGAGGCCGAGCAGGATTCAAGGCCGCTTGACCTGTCCGCTCGGGCCTGCGTGATTGCCTGCGGTACAGCGCCGGGGCTGATTAAGCAGATCGGCCTGGGAGGTATACGCGAGTTTGCGCATGGCGCCCAGGCAGAAGTGACCTGCAGGAATACCGATGAGGTGGAAATATATTCGGGAAAGCACTTAGCACCGGGATTCTTTGCCTGGCTGGTGCCTACAGTCCGCGGCAGAGCCAAAGCAGGGCTGTTGAGCAACACAAATCCGGGGCCGGCAATTGCAGGTTTCCTGAAATATCTGGAGTCCCGGGAAAAAATAGTCCCCGCAGCGCATGGCGTCAATTACGGTTCAATCCCACTACAGCCTCTGGCCAGAACCTATAGCCAACGCACACTGATAGTTGGAGATGCCGCCGGGCAGACCAAGCCCACGACGGGCGGAGGTATTTATTTCGGCCTCATCTGCGCAGAGACGGCCGTGCGAACCCTCGATGAGTCGCTCAGGGCCGATGACCTTTCAGGCAGGCGCCTTGCACTTTACCAGAAGCGCTGGCACAAAATACTCAAACATGAGCTCGACATAGATTATTGGGCGCACCGGTTCTACCAGAGCCTGACCGACAAGCAGGTCGAGCATATCTTCCAGGTTATACTGCGTCATGGGATACACGAGTCTCTCCTGACCTCTCCGGACATCACATTCGACTGGCACGGCAAAGTAATTCTGGATGCCATCAAGCACCGCTCTCTGCAACGTTCACTGGAGAAATTCAAGCTTTTCCAGCCACCCTCTTGATTGTATAATCCATCTCCTCAACGGCAGGATGGCACCGCCCTGCCGGGCGCCGTACGGGCTGCGTTTGCATTTCTATGAAAGATGTGATACTATTCGTAGTGAATTCAATACTTGTCCGAAAAGTGGGTCCTTGTACCCACTTTTTTATTGAGAAAAAATGCATATTGAGGGAGTTTGCCAACGATGGTAAAGACCGAGTTTATGAATGCCCTCATGCAGCTTGCGGCGGAGAAAAACCTGCCCAAGGAGATAGTTCTCACTGCGCTGGAATCAGCCATGGTTTCAGCCTACCGTAAAGAATCGTTCACACACGGCGAGGATATTGCCGTTAAAATCCACCCGATCTCAGGTGAAGTTAAGCTCACTATGAAAAAGGTGGTCTCGGAAGCGCCTGAAGATCTGTACCGTGAGATCCCTCTTAAAGAGGCCAAGAAAAAAGACAAAACGCTCAAGGCCGGCGACACGATTGTCACCGAACTGCCGCCACCCAATGCCGGCCGCATACCGGCGCAGATCGCCAAGCAGGTAATCCTGCAGAAGCTGCATGATGCGGAGCGGGGCGCTATCTATGAAGAGTACGTCGGTAAAGAGGGCGAGATTGTAACAGGCACAGTCCAGCGTGTTACACCCGAGCACGTCGTTATCGATATCGGCAAGACAGAGGCGGTCATACCGCAGAATGAGAAATCCCCCACCGAGCGCTACCGCCAGGGACAACGCCTCAAGCTGTATATAGTCGAGGTGGCGCGGACCACCAGAGGCCCCCAGGTGATCGCCTCCAGAGCGCATCGCAACCTGTTGAGGGATCTTTTGATACTCGAGATACCCGAAATCGCTGCAGGGACAGTTGAGATCAAAGGCGTAGCCAGAGAGGCCGGCTATCGCAGCAAAGTAGCTGTTTTCTCGCGACAGAGCGGTATCGACCCGGTGGGCTGCTGTGTCGGGCTGCGCGGAATACGAATACAGAACATCGTTAATGAGCTGAACGGCGAAAAGATCGACGTGGTACAGTGGTCCGACGATCCCCGCGTTTAGCTCATTAACGA
>JBAZLT010000062.1:0-7871 GCA_041650115.1 Dehalococcoidia bacterium
ATCGTAAAAATAGCTGAAAATGTCATGAAAATTATAGTTGCTTCCGTAGTACAATAGTACTGTATGTATTCCCCTTTGCCAGCGATAGCGCTTTTTAACTATAATGGTGAGCCTGCGGATAAATGATGAAGGTGATCGAGTGAATGTTGTTGCGCTGGTCGGCATGCCGGGCTCGGGAAAATCGGAGGTGGCCCGCATCTTTCAGAAGAGCGGCTATTCGGCTGTGAGGTTTGGAGACATCACCGATGAGGAGGTGCGTAAGCGCGGCCTCATGCTTAACGAGGAGAATGAGAGGATGGTGAGGGAGGACCTGAGGAAGAGGCACGGCATGGCGGCCTATGCCATACTCAACCTGCCGCGTATCGAGGCAGCCCTCGGGAAGTCCGGCGTGGTGATAGACGGGCTCTATTCCTGGGAGGAGTATAAATACCTCAAAGAGAAGCTGGGCGGAAGGCTGAGTATCGTAGCCGTCTGGGCGCCGCCCGAGGTGCGTTACGCCAGGCTGAAAGGCAGGGCGGTGAGGCCGCTCAACCCCGGGCAGGCCAGGGCCAGGGACTACGCCGAGATAGAGAATGTGAACAAGGGCGGCCCCATAGCCATGGCCGATTTCACCATCACCAATAACGGCACGCTGGAAGCGCTCAGGCAGCAGGCCGGCGCTATAATTGGAGTGCTTAAATGAAAAAGATAAAGAGGCCGTCGCCGGACGAGTATTTTCTCAAGATAGCCTCCGTCGTAGCCGAGAGGGCCACCTGCCGGCGGCACCACGTGGGGGCGGTCGCCGTTAAAAACAAGCATATACTCTCCACCGGGTACAACGGTGCGGCCGCCGGGGTTAAAGATTGTTTGGAGCTGGGCTGCCTGAGGGACGAGCTCAACATACCGTCGGGCACGCGGCATGAGATCTGCCGGGGCATACATGCCGAGCAGAACGCCATTATCCAGGCGTCGCTGCACGGCGTAAGCCTGGATGGCGCGACCATATACTGTACGCACTCGCCCTGCATACTCTGCGCCAAGATGCTGGCCAATGCCCGCATCGAGCGTTTCGTGACCTTCGGGAAGTATGCGGACGACGGCTTCCTGGAGCTGTTCAAGGAGGCCGGCATAAAATTCGACCTGCTGCCCAGGCCGCCCTTCAGCATCACATCCCTTGATTAAGATGAGGACAGGTAGATCAGATGCGCGAATGTAAGATAAGCAACAACAAGGCTATTTGTAATTGCACCTATGAGCCGTGCTCCAGGAAAGGGATCTGCTGTGAGTGCATCAAGTACCACAGGGATGCGGGCGAGCTTCCGGCCTGCTACTTCCCGCCCGAGGTCGAGCGCAGCTATGACCGGTCAATAGAACGCTTTATTTCCTCTTGTGGAAAGAAGCAGCACTGAGTTTCATGGCTGTCGTTGGATTACCCGGTTTTAGAAACCGGGCGACATGTTATATCATGACCCTGTGCATAGAACGTCAGTTCTTCCCATCACCTGTACAGTTTTAACGTCGATACTGATATTGGTAGGCTGTACCGGTACAAAACCGTTTATTTCTGGTGAAGGCTGCATGACGTCCGCTTCATCGGCGAACAGGCTCGTGTACGGTTTCTGGCCATACTGGATCCCTACCGATTCGTACCAGCCGGACTGGAGTTGTCTGGATTATGTTTGTTATTTCTCTTTGGATGCTAATTCCGACGGCACATTAAATGCGGACAATATCGGGGCAGAATATTACATTGTCAGGGATACCGCCCATTCGCTAAATGTGAAGGTCCCTTTAGCCCTTACCTGTTTTGATCAGGATATACAGGATGAGATACTCGCATATCATAAAGATGATCTCGCAGGTAATCTGGCGCGGAAACTGGCGGACCTGGGCGCCGATGGTGTTTGTATAGACTTTGAAGACGTGAGAGATACCAATTCGTTGACACATGACTCCAATACAAGTTTGATGCAGGTTTTTATGACGGCATTACATGACAGGCTTGATAGTTTGAACAAGAATTACCACGTTTCGTTTTGCGTGCTGGGGAACGTAGAGAAGGTATACCGGAATAGTATGCTGTCAAAATATACGGATGCCGTAGTCCTCATGGGCTACGAATATCACTGGTCGACAGCCCCTGTAACCGGGGCCATTTCTCCGTATAATGATGCAGACCAGCTGGATGTTGAAGACTCGGTAGACATACTAGAAAAATATTATCCCCGGGATAAGATCATTTTGGGACTGCCTTTTTACGGTTATGACTGGCCCTGCGCATCAGCTGAGCCGGGAGCGCGCACCGAGGGGGAAGGGGCTATTGTTTACATGAATTCAGCTATTGCAAACGCAGGTATATACGGGAGACTGTGGGACTCAAAATCGCATACACCCTGGTATAAATACCAGTCCAAAGATACCTGGCATCAGTGCTGGTATGATGATGAAGAATCACTTGGACTGAAATTCGACTACATCATTTCCGAGAAGCTTGCGGGTCCCGGTTTCTGGGCCCTGGGCTATGAAGGGTCCGATGCCAGCGTATGGAATTTGATAAAAAGGAAATTCAACTGGCACTAAAAGACTAAACGGATATCACTGGCATCACCTGGGCGCCTTGATCTGCACCTGCTGCGTGAAGACGGAAGTGGCCCCACTCTGTTGAGTCGCCTTTACCGTCAGAGGATAAAGGTCATCATCGCTGAATCCCCCTCCGATAAGTATCGATTTCTGGCTGATGCTGGCCCCGGGCAACAGGGGCGCCGAGGGAGAAACATCGAAGTTGAAATCGAAAGACCTGCCGGCCACCAGCGTTGCGGTCAGGCCGGTTATGGGTTCGACCGATATGTTCTTCAGTGTGATCTCCACCGTGGGGCCGCCCGGCGTAATGGGCGGGATGGGGCCCGTCACCGATACGATTTCCACAGACTGGTTCTGCGAGTTGCTGCCGCACGCCGCACCGCCAAGAGACATCAGTATAATTGCCAGCGCGACACTCAGGATATTTATGAATATCCCAGGTCTGCCCGATCGAACATATTTCATGTTTACAGCGAGTATTGATTTCATCATAAACCGGTACCTCCTTGATCTCATCTCCAGCTATTTACCACCTTATATCTATGCCTGAAATAGTACCCATCGGCTCCCAGATAGGCCCCAGCTCAGCTTTCTCCTTATCCAGGCCAGCCGCCTCCTCTTTGAGCAAGTATAGCGACATCTGGAGCCGTCCTTTCCACTCTGCAACGCGGTTGGCCTCGCTGCTGCCGACAATAAATGTTCTGTCGTGTACCCATTGGTTGAACTCCCCCACTTCGGCATTGTAGGCCTCAACCTTTTGATTGAAGCCGTCAACTTTGGCCTCGAAATCACGGCTCTTACTCCGGTATTTTTCGTAATATGTATAGTCCGGAGATGGGTTGACGCTTAAGCTGATGAAGCCGAGCTCCCTGCCTTTATCGACGTAAGCCACGCGGTCATCCCCGGTGACAGATGCGCCGCCATCAGCCCCGTCCTCCAGTTTGCGCAGTTCCAGCTTGCGTTCCAGGGCGGTCCGGCCCGTGGAGTCGGTGAAGACCAGGCCGCGGTCGGTGGTGTTGAAGGCGTTGACGGCATGCCCGACCGGCTCTCGGGCCAGGTCGATACCCACCCAGGCCGCCCGTATGCCGGCCTTCTCTGCGTTGTTGTGCACTTCCTGGGCAAACGAACCGCACATAAAGTCGCCCTCGACATAGTCCATCTCATCCGTCAGGTCCGACTTGAGGAAGGCCACCACCTGCTCCCAGGAGGGGTCCACGGCGTCCGGGTTGTTCTGCAGCACCACGTTGAAGCCGTAGGTGCCGTTGTAGGGCAACTGCTGCGTGTTGCTCTGACACGCTGCGATGAAAAGTGACGATATGAGGGTAGATGCTAATGCGACAAGCGCACAAATCCTGCTCATTTACGCGTATCCCGCAGGCTGTAGATGCACCCGCAGTAGTTCTGGCGATAAAGCCCCCAGCTCATGGCCATTTCCATCGACCTCTTGAAACCGTCCTTCTTCTTGAAATCCCTGGCCATAAAGCGCTCGCCGGCAATCTCTTTGCCGATGCGGTTGATCTCAGCCGCCTGTTTGTGCGGGCTGATGGTCAGCGTGGAGGTGAAGGCATCCGCCCCTCTTTCCCGCATGAAGCCGAACGTCTTCTCAAGTCGCAGCCGGTAACAGACGGAACAGCGGGGTCCTCCCTCAGGCTCATCACCCATCCCCGCCGTGGCCTTATTCCAGTCTTCGAAGTCGTACGGTCCCGCCGCCAGCTCGAATTTTAGCTTGTCGGCAGTGCGCTGCGCGGCTTCCAGACGCAGGCGGTACTCCTGCCCGGGATGGATATTGGGATTGTGGAAGTAGCCGATGACCTGATGTCCTTCGGTTAAAAGCACATCTGCGGCGCCCGCCGCGCAGACGCCGCAGCAGATATGCAGCACTACTTTCATCGCTTTAACGCTTGCGCAAGCGTCAGGACTTCTTGCCTTTGGTCCTCTCCTCCAGACGCTTCTGTATCCTTGTGATGAACTCGGGGTCGGAGAAGCCCAGGCTCTGCGCCATGCCGGCGCATTCCAGGCCGTCCGCCACGCTCATGTTCATGCTCATATCGATGTTGCGCTTGGCCAGTCCCACGCCGATGGGACCGTTGTCGACGATCTGTTTGGCCCAGGCAATGCCGGTCTTCTCCAGGTCCTCGAGCTTGACCACCTCGTTGACCATGCCCCAGCTCCCGGCCTTCTCGGCGTTGATGGTCTTGCCGGTCAGTATCAGCTCCTTGGCCCTGCCCACGCCCACTATGCGCGGCAGGCGCTGGCTGGCGCCGTCGTCGGGGACCAACCCCATCACCACCTCGGGTATGCTGAAGGTGGTCTCGGCGCTGCATATCCTCAGGTCGCAGGCCAGCACCATCTCGCAGGCTATGCCGAAGCAGAAGTTGTGGATCAGTGCGATGACCGCCTTCTCCAGGTACTCGATCTCGTTGTAGGCCCTCTGCGCCATTCTGACGAACTTGCGGATGTCCTGCTGGCTTCCGCCGGCCTGAAAGGCGGTGAGATCCGTGCCGGCCGAGAACCCCTTGCCCTCGCCCGAGAGCAGAACAGCGCCGACGCTGGGTTTTGACGCCACTTCGCAGAAACATTTCTCGATGTCCCAGAACATATTGGGATTGATGGCGTTCCGTTTGTCCGGCCTGTTCAATTTGATATGCAGAATGCCGTCCTTTTCGGTGTAGGCAAGAGTCTCGAATTGCATGATGCGATCTCCTTAAAAATTATTGTGGGACTGATGTCGCCTGTGCCGTACAACAACCCTAATAAAAATAGCTGTCGCAGCCACGGAATGTCAAGCACATATCCGCTGCCGGACAGCTATCCGCCGGTCTCAGACCGGCCTGTTTATTTATATGGACGCCCTGCAGTAAATGCCGTTATCAGGACTTCTTGCCTTTCACTTTCTCGAGGAAGCGCTGCTCCACACGTTTGATGAAGCTGGGATCGGACATGGCCAGGCTCTGCGCCATGCCGGCGCATTCCAGCGCGTCATGTATGCTCATGTTGTAGCTCATGTCAATGTTGCGCTTGGCCAGCCCGACGCTGACCATGCCGTTGGCCATGATCTCTTTGGCCCAGGCGATGCCGGTTTTCTCCAGGTCCTCGACCTTGACGATCTCGTTGACCAGGCCCCACCGCTCGGCCTTATCGGCATTGATGGTCTTGCCGGTCAGTATCAGCTCCTTGGCCCTGCCCAGACCTATCACGCGGGAGAGACGCTGGCTGCCGCCGCCGTCCGGAACCATGCCCATATTGACCTCGGGGATATTGAAGGTGGCGTCGGGAGTGCAGATTCTCAGGTCGCAGGCCAGCACCATCTCCAGCGCTCCCCCGAAGCAATACTTATGTATGAGCGCGATGACGGGCTTCTCCAGCAGCTCTATCTCGTTGAACATGGCCTGGAACAGGCGTACGCCGCGGCGCAGGTCGGCGGCGCTCATCCCCAATTGGAATGAGTTCAGGTCGGTGCCGCCGGAGAAACACTTCCCCTCTCCGGACAGCAGCACGACCTCCGCGGAGGATTTGGGCGCCACCTCGGCGAAGCACTGCTGCACTTCCCTGATCAGATCGAAATTCATGGCGTTCCTTTTCTCCGGCCTGTTCAATTTGACGTGCAGGATGCCGTCCTTTTCCGCATAGGAAACTGTTTTGAATTCCATTTACCTCTCCTTATTATTATTTCGTTGAGCGGTTGAACCGTTTATTAACAGGATGGGCCAGTACGCGGCCTGGGAGGTGTGCAGAAGAGTATCAGAACCACCCCGATCAGTCCCCCCGCGCCGGCGATGTACATGGCGGCATCGTAGCTGCCGTAAATATCGAACATGAATCCGGCGAAGGCCGGCGAGGTGAACTGGAAAATGGAGTTGATGGGGTTGGTGATCCTGCTGATGCTGGGGAATGAGGCCGCCCCGAAGTAATTGCCCACTATCAGCGGCGTTGCCACGTAGGCCGCGCCGAAGCCGAAGCCCGACAGCAGCGGGAAAATATAGGCAGCCCACAGGTTGCTCGTTGAGGCCATGATGAAAAGCACTCCCCCCACCACCAGCGAGAAGCCGGCGACTGCTATCAGGTAGCGGGCTTCGGTTTTCTCGCCCAGAAAGGATATGCTGAGGCGGCCGATGATGCTGCAGGCCAGGATCAGACCGTAGATAAAGGCGGGGTGGAAGACCAGCTGTGGGTCGGTGGGAGAGAAGCCGCGGTCGAGCATGTGAGCGGGCGTTTGTGTCAGCACCGCCTGCCAGAGGAAATAGATCAGGCCCGTGGCCCCTACGATCAACCAGAGAGCCCGCGTCCTGACGGCGTCCCCGAAGGCCCAGTTAACGGGCGTGCGATATGTCTTGATCAGCCGGTGCCTGGCATGGGCGATGGCCGCCTGCTCGTCCTGGGGAGAGAGGCCGTCCGGGTGCTGCCCCAGGTCCTCGGGACGGTTGCGCACGGCGATCAGGGCAATGACGGCGCCGGCCAGGCAGGCCAGCGCTATGACGTACCAGCCCACGCGCCAGTCGTCGCCGAAGGCGACGATGCAGTTGCTCACGATCTGGGGATAGATGAAGCCGCCGATGGCGCCGCCCCCCAGTACCAGTCCCAGCGCCAGCGCCCTGTGCACATTGAACCATAACAGCACCAGGGCCTGTATGGGCACCACTGTGCTGAAGGAGAGGCCCAGCCCTACAAAGAAACAGAGCGCCCAGTACACGACAGGATACGAATGCCCGAAGGCAGTCAGGCATATGTGAGCCAGCCACGCCATCAGCACGCAGAACACGGTGATGATCACGCCGCCGATGGCCAGCGTCTTGCGGGGTCCGAAGCGGTTGATCAGCCAGGGGATGGCCAGAGCGCCCACGCCCAGCATGATGCCAATGATGGAGTAGCCGACGTTGACCTCGCCGCGCTGCCAGCCCAGGTCCTTGACCATAAAAGTATAGATGACGGGAGGACCGTAGAGCGCGAAGCCGATGGGGATGGAGTATACCAGGCAGAGGATGGGCAACAGCCACCAGCCGTAAAAGCCGGCGTCCTCTTTTTTCACAGGCATGTACTGGATCTCCGCATAGCCGTCTCCGACCTGAAGAGAAATTATATCACCAACGGTGGCGCAGGATAACGCCGTTTCAATCAGTATCGTGACGCATGAATAGTTGCGCAAAAGCGCAACTGCGGGTTAAGCATTAAGGCGGATGGCGCAACTTGCCTGGGGTGTTAAATTATAGTCAGCCTGAAGAAGGACCACGGACAGGAGGAAAATAAAATGGCAAAAACAGTAGAAAAAGTTGAAACGGCAACTACCGTCAGCGTTGAGCGGGGATTCAATTTCT
>JBAZLT010000063.1:0-7690 GCA_041650115.1 Dehalococcoidia bacterium
GGCCCTTCGTAAAAAATATACCTGGGCGAGGAAGCACGGGCCTCGATGCTCTTCTCGAAGATCTTTCGATCGCGCCACAGGTCGAGTATTCTCTTTTCCAGGTCAGGGAAACTGACCCTGCTGTTAACGGGCTGGAACATGGGCTACTTTTTCCTTGACTGAATTACCACACGGCGCCCGTCACCTTCCCCCGTGCTCTGGGTCATAACATCAGGGTCATCGGCCAGCGTTATATGTACGATCCTCCTCTCATCGGGAAGCATGGGCTCCATGGTGATGGGACGCCTTCTGCGCGCAACCTGCTCGGCCAGCCGTAGCGTGAGCTTCTTGAGCGACTCATAATGGCGTTTCTTGTACCAGTCCACATCGACGTTGATGGAGATCCATTTCTTCAGTTTCTCGGCAACGATCAATCTCACCAGGTATTGCAGGGAGGACAGCGCCTGCCCTCTCCGTCCGATGAGCACGCCCAGGTCGTCTCCCTCGATATTCAGCGAGACCGGTGCTCCTTCGTCGCCCGATCCGCTGACATCCACGGTGGCCTGAATGCCCATGGCGCGCAGGATATCGCCTAAAACCTGGTGGGCAGTGCCAGCCGCATCGTTGACCGCGCCCGGCTGGTCATCGTCTTCGGGCAGGACCACCTTGATCCTGGCATCCTCGGCGCCCACTCCCAGCACGCCCGATTTGCCCTTCTTGAGCACGGTAATGTCGACTTCTTCACGCGTAACGCCGAGCTGAAGGAGGGCGATTCTCGTGGCCTCCTCCACCGTTTTAGCGCTTAGTTCAAGTTCTTTCACTTCAATTCCTTCTTTTTATCGCCTTCCTTGAGTGCTTTGGAAGGCTGCTCTGCTGCTTTCTGTGTTGCAGATTGAGGCTGAGACTGAGGCTGCGGCCGTCTGAAGGACGGGAAGGTGAAATAGCCCCAGCCGTTGCCCACGATGTACTGGATTATGATGCCGATGATATTGGATACCACCCAGTAGAGGGCCAGTCCGCTGGGGAATGACAGCGTAAAGAATGCGAACATGAGCGGCATCATCATGGTAGTCATGCTCGACATCTGTTGCTGCCGCGGGTCGGTGGCGGGCGGTGTAACCATCTTCTGCTGCACCCACATGGTCAGGCCGACCAGTATGGCCAGGATGAGCGTGGGATCGGGCTGCGACAGCTTGAGGCCCAGGAAGTTCTCGTTGAGCGGTATGGCCTGGTCCACCATGTCCCAGGGATAAAGGTGCTGCGATAACAGGAGCAGGTTCTCAGGCGTGGCCGCCAGGGCCTGCATGATGGACTGATAGAGCGCTATCCAGATGGGCATCTGTATCAGCAGGGGCCACATGCAGCCCAGCGGATTGATGCCGGCCTCTTTATAGAGGCGCATCATCTCCTGCTGCAGCTTCTTCTGGTCGCGCGCATACTTTTTCTGCAGCTCCTGCATCTTGGGCTGCAGCTCCTGCATGGCCTTGGTCGACTTCGTCTGCCGGAAGGTCAGGGGCATGAGGACTATCCTGACCACTATGGTCAGCACGATTATGGCCAGGCCGAAGTTGCCCCACAGCAACTGCGAAAGGGCGATCAGCCCATTCATTACCGGGTCGAGTATAGCTACATTCCAAATATCAACCATATATCTAACCTACTTTAACGCTGAAGAAAAATTCCAGGAGATGGTATTCTTGAGCGTATCGACTGCGTAGACTTTGTGATCGCGTGCGTATATATAGACCATATCGCCGTCCGCATAGGGGCTGCCGTAGACCGTATAGCCGACCGATATGCTGTTGACCATTTTGCCGTCCGATCTGTCCAGTTTGTACAGTGTGCCCTTTTCGCTCACGGCATAAACATATTTATCTGTGACGGCGGGGGTTCCCACCATCTGGCCGTCTGCTTCGAATTTCCATATCTCTTTGCCGCTCTCCGCTTCCAGAGCATAGACCTTCTTATCCAGGCAGGAGGCATATATCGTGCTGTCCCTGACCACCGGCATGGCCCAGAACCAGTTGCCGGCCAGGTATTCCCACTTGACCGTCCCATCGGCCTTGTTGACGGCATACAGATTCCTGTCGAAGGTGCCGAAATAAATCAGCTGGTCCTTTACAGCTATGGAAGAAGCCACCGCCGAGGGGATCTTGATGCTCCACACCTCTTTGCCGGTCTCGGCTGCTATAGCATATACGTTTCCCCCATAGTTCCCGGCATAGATGATGCCGTTGTCGAAGGCGGGCGCCGTCCATATCTTGTCGGAAGTCTGAAACTCCCATACGAAATCGCCCGTCTCCGCGTCGAGCGCGTACACTTTACCGTTGGCGCTGCCGAAATAGAGGACCTTGCCGTCGGTAATTACATCGCCGACGATCGCCCCCACGGTCTCGAAGCCTTCCCTGGGATAGATCCAGCGCACCACGCCGCGGCTGGCATTGAGGGCATAGACCTTGCCGCTGTAGGTGCCGGCAAAGACCAGGTCGCCTACCACCACGGGTGTGGCATAGATGCCCTTGCCGGAGACTGAGCTCGAGGGGGCGCACATGGCGCCGCAGGCGGAGCCAGGCGTAGCCGTTTTCATCACGTACACCCACTCGTTCTCCGCAGGAAAGGTTTTACCCTCGCTGCGCGCCTGCGGGCTGAGCGTGATGACCGAGCCCTCCATGGAGCCGAAACATATCTCCTGATTGTAGGGTACAAAGCTGGACCAGCCCTGGGCCTGTCCGCCCGTACACCCTGCCCCTCCGTCCATACCGGGCATACAACCTGAAATAAATACCAGCAGAAGTATACCGAGCAGAATAACGATCCTGACCATGTTTTTAACTTTTTTCATCGGCAATCCTATTACATTTCATTTTCTTCAAAACCGCAATATTATGGAACAGGATCATAGCCGCGGGGTGTCCAGGGATTGCAGCGGCAGATCCTGAGAAAAGTCATCCAGCTTCCTTTGAAGAAGCCGTATTTCTGGATCGCCTCATATCCGTACTGGGAACATGTCGGTGTAAAGCGGCAGGCCGGAGGCGTAACCTGCGAGATGGTGCCCTGGTAAAGTCTAATTGACCTGAGTGCTATCGTTTTCAACATCTAATACCTTTAAGCCCAGTCGGTTCAACAGCCTGGTTACCGACCTGTTGACCTCATGATAATCCACGCCTGCTACCGGACGCCGGGCGATCAATACTATATCCCACCCGGGCTTTATAGATATCAGGCGCACATTCTCTTTTAGCAGCCTCCTGACACGGTTCCTTACGGTTGCCTTCCCAATATCTTTGGTTACCGAGAAGCCCGCGCGCAAAACATCCAGATGGTTGGGAAGAGCTTTAATTACCAGCAGCTTATCCGCTGCGGCTTTGCCGGACTTATATACCGCTAAATATTGTGCTCTCCTGGTTAAAGCCAATCTCTTGGCCATTTCACTGCTATACCTGGGTGAGCTTCCAGCGGCCCCTGGCGCGCCTGGCTTTCAATACAGCCCGCCCGCCCCGGGTGGACGCCCGGGCGCGAAATCCGTGCTTCCTGATTCTTCCTCTTTTTTTCGGTTGATATGTCCTCTTGGGCAATTCAATACTCCAGTTTTGATTAAGCCTTTTTCTCGGCTGCGCTTATATTGTAGACATGGTTGGGCGACGCCGGCAGCATGGCCAGAAAACGCGACCTTTTTATGGCCTGTGCCAGGCTGCGCTGATGCCTGGCGCATACGCCGGTGCGCCTGCGCGGGACTATCTTACCGCGGTCGGATACAAAACGCTGCAGAAGCGATACATTCTTATAGTCGATAGGTGTCTTGTCGGCACAAAACATGCATACCTTGGGTTTAACTACAAATTTGCGCCCCCTCTCCCTTCTCTGTACGGTATTGGTTTCCATCGGTCTAAAAAACTCCTTCTCTAACTATTAAGGATTTAGAAGGGGATATCCTCCGGTTCGATATCGCCTTCAATTACACGGGCATCATCGGGCGGCAGCTGCGCGGGACCCTGCTTATCCAGGAAGAGCACCCTGTCTGCCGTTATATCCAGGCTGACCCGCCTCTGTCCGTCCTTTCCGTCATATAAACGCGTACGCAAATTTCCTTCCACGTAAACCAGCTTGCCCTTATTCAGGAACTGGTTGCATGTCTCCGCCAGCTTTCTCCACGCGCTGACGCGGAACCATTCGGTCTCCTCCTTGAAGGAACCGTCCGGCTGGCGCATGTTGCGGTTGGCTGCCAGGCTGAACGTGGTTACCGCCACGCCGTCCGCTGTAAATCTCATCTCGGGATCACCCCCGACCCTGCCAATCAGAATAATCTTGATCAAGCTCGCCATCACCCACCTCCGGAGATCAGCTATTCTCGCGAACGAACAGGTACCTTAATACATCCTCTGACAGCTTCAAATTGGCATCAAGCTCCTTTAAAGCCGTCTGTTTGATCTGTACTTTTTCCAGCACGTAGTTGCCTTCCGCCTGCCGTTTTATCGGATAGGCAAGCCTTCTTTTTCCCCACTGGTTGGTCTCTGTAACCGTTCCACCGAGCTTGGTAATCTGGTCGTTGACCTTTCCCAATACCCGGGTGAAATCATCTTCACTCAAGTCGGCGTTCAGGATAAAAACCATTTCGTAACCGGGCACAATAAATCCTCCAAGCGAAATTCTACTGATTATAGCATAGTGCCCGATTCCACAACAAGCTAAGGACTCACACAGCGATATTGCATTTTCGTTCAGGCTGTCATATAGTTTTTTAACGGGCAGAACAACATGGAAATCAGCATTATCGGCCTGCCGGGCAGCGGCAAAACCACCATTTTCGACGCACTGACCAAGTGCTCCGCCGAACCCAGGCAGCACGGAGGCTCGGGATTGGCGCTCTTCCCCGCCGTGGCCAAGGTGCCGGATGCGCGCGTCCTCAAGCTCAGCAGCATCTTCCATCCCAAAAAGACCACGCTGGCCGAGATAAAATACGTGGATTACGCCGGGCTCCCCAAGGGATTCGGCAGGGAGCAGGGCGTCAGCGGCCAGTTCCTCAACAGCCTCAGCACATCCGACGCCATCCTGCAGGTCGTGAGGGCCTTCGAGGATGCCAATATACCCCACATCGACGGCAAGATCGATCCGATTAAGGATATCGAGACTCTGGATATGGAGCTTGTGTTCTCCGACCTGGGCATCGTCGAGAAAAGGATGGGACGCCTTGAGTCGGCTTTGAAAATGGGCAAGTCCAGCGAGCGCGACGCGGCCGTTAAAGAGCAGGCGTTGATGACTAAAATCAAGGCTTCGCTGGAACAGGGCACGCCCATCAGGCTGCAAAAGCTGGCCGCGGACGAAATCAAGGCCATCAGCAATTACCAGTTTCTGACCGCCAAGCCCATGCTGATCGTGATCAACATCGGCGAGAAGCAATTGCCCCAATCAGAGAGTCTGCTCGCAACCCTCAAGGGAGCCTACTCCATGCCGCAGGTCGAGCTCATCACCATGTGCGGCAAGCTGGAGCGGGAGCTGGCTCAGCTGCAGGATGACGAAGCGGAGGAGTTCCGCAAGGACATCGGCCTCAAAGAGACCGCTTTCGACACCGTCATCAGGCACTCCTACAGCCTGCTGGGACTGATATCGTTTTTCACGGTGGGAGATGACGAGGTGAAGGCCTGGACCATCAGGGAGAACACGCCCGCCATACAGGCGGCCGGCAAGATCCACACCGATATCGAGCGGGGCTTTATCAGGGCCGAGGTCATGAGCTATGATGACTTTATCAAGAGCGGGAGCACGGCCGAGGCGCGCAAGCACGGCCTGCTGAGGCTGGAAGGCAAGACATATGCCGTGCGCGACGGGGACATCGTACACTTCCTGTTTAACGTGTAACAACCCTTGCAGCCGCGCCCCGGCCACCGCAGTCTTCCCGCAACAGGTTCACCGGCAAAAACCGCGTGTTATAATAGTCTACGACTTTTCCGGCATACTCACTGTTAAGGAGCTTCCATGAAAAAAAGCCATAAAGTCATAGCCTGGTTTGAAGAAATCACGCGCGAAGACATCGGAATAGCGGGCGGCAAGGGCGCCAACCTCGGCGAGATGGTACGCGCCGGTATACCCGTCCCGCCCGGCTTCGTCGTAACCGCCACAGCTTATTACGATTTCCTGGAAGCGACCGACCTGATGGACGAGATCAAAAAGCTGTTGAAGGACGTGGACGCCAACGACAGCAGGGCCCTGCAGGAAGCATCGTCCCGCATCAAAGAGAAGATCGTCAGCGTGGCCATGCCGGAAAACATGGTGAAGGAGATACAGACCTCCTACCGCAAGCTTGGTGGAGGACTGGTGGCCGTGCGCTCTTCCGCAACGGCGGAGGACCTCCCGGACGCCTCGTTCGCGGGACAACAGCGCACCTTCCTTAATATTCAGGGAGAGGAATCGGTGGTCAAGGCCGTGCAGGAATGCTGGGCCTCCCTGTTTGAATCACGGGCCATTTTTTACCGCAACGAACAGGGATTCGACCATTTCAAGGTGGGCATAGCCGTTCCCGTGCAGAGAATGATACAGTCCGAGGCGGCCGGCGTGATGTTCACTGTGGAGCCGCTCAGCAGCGACCGTAGCAAAATACTGATCGAAGCCATTTTCGGCCTGGGTGAGGCCATCGTTTCAGGCGACCTCACACCGGACCAGTACACGCTTGAAAAAAGCGGCTTATCCATTCTCGACAGGAAGATCGTCCAGCAGGACTGGTACCTGACACGCAACCTCGAGGTGAAACCGGATGAACTGGAGACCAATATCAAGGTGCCCGTGCCACCCAAACGTCAAAAGATCCAGAAAATAAGCGACGAGGACATCATCAGCCTGGCCATCATCGGCAAAAGACTGGAGGAACACTATAAAACACCCCAGGATGTCGAATGGGCCAAGGAGGGCGACAAACTTTATATCGTGCAGACCCGTCCGGTAACCACCCTCAACCAGCCGATCGACGTCTCAACCGTAGACGAAATAAAAGCCGAGCCCATACTGAGCGGTGTGGCGGCCAGCCCGGGCGCAGCCAGCGGCACAGTCAAGATCATCCCGGACCCGTCTCACATCGACAAGATCATGAAAGGCGATATACTCGTGGCCGAGATGACCACGCCGGATTTTGTGCCGGCTATGAAACGGGCGGTCGCCATTATAACGGACCGTGGAGGGAGAACCGCGCATGCGGCCATCGTCAGCAGGGAGCTCGGCATCCCCTGCGTGGTGGGCACCGAACGCGCCACTTCCATTCTTAAAGACGGCCAGGAGGTCACCGTCGACGGCTCGTCCGGTAAAGTGTATTCAGGCCACATTGCCATTAAAAGCAAAAAGGCCAGGGCCAAATCCCCATCGGGCGCACGCATCAAGACCAGGACCAAACTTTATGTCAACCTGGCCGAGCCCGAGCTGGCGGAAAAGATAGCGGAGCGCGATGTGGACGGCGTGGGGCTGCTGAGAGCCGAGTTCATCATGGCCAGGATGGCGGGACACCCGCGCTTCATGCTCCACGAAGGCAAGGCCGCCCAGTATGTGGACGTGCTGACCAAGAACATCACCATGTTCACCAGGGCCTTTCATCCCAGGCCGGTCGTCTACCGCACCACCGACTTCAAGACCAATGAGTACAGGAACCTTCCGGGAGGCTACAAATACGAGGAGACCGAGGAGAACCCAATGATCGGTTACCGCGGCTGCTCAAGGTACACCCGCGAGG
>JBAZLT010000064.1:0-7639 GCA_041650115.1 Dehalococcoidia bacterium
CGCTCAAGGATATCAACCTGTGGATAAACGAGGGGGAATTCGTGGGTATTATGGGCCCCAGCGGATCGGGCAAATCGACCCTTCTGCATATGCTGGCGCTGCTGGACGATGCAACCGCCGGAACGATCATAGTAGACGGCATGGACGTCGAGCGACTATCTTCTATACAGAAGACGCATTTCCGCCTGACTAAGTACGGTTACGTTTTTCAGGAATATGCCCTGCTGCCCGAGCTGAACGCGCTGGAGAACGTCTGCCTGCCGCTGATGATGCTGGGCGCCCCCGCCAGGGAATACCGCAAGGCAGCGCTGGAGTTGATGGAGACGGTGGGGCTGGGCCAGCGCGCCAAACACCTCATCAGCCAGATGTCCGGCGGCGAGCAGCAGCGTGTGGCCATTGCCAGGGCGCTGGTCAACAGATCAAAGATACTTTTCGCAGACGAGCCCTGCGCCAACCTGGATACCAAGAACTCCGGCATCGTCATGAACCTCCTGCGCCGCCTGTGCGACGAGAGGAAACAGACCATTATTATGGTCACCCATGAGCCGGAACACATGCAGTTTGCCGACCGCATCATCTGGATCAAGGATGGTATGATCGAGAAAGAAGAAAAGCCGGGATAAAACACTGAAGGGCCTGTCGTCCATAGACAGGCCCTTCAGTCCGTAACAAATACCCTGGCCTTAGTTATACCTTGTCAATTCGTCTGCCAGAGCCTTTTTAGGCAAAGCTCCCACCTTGCGGTCGGCCAGTTTCCCGTCCTTGAAGATGAGCAGGGTGGGTATGGCCTGCACCTGGAACCTGGCTGCTATGTCCTGGTTCTCATCGGTGTTGAGCTTGCCGAAAGTGATCTTGCCTTTAAGATCGGTCGCCAGCTCGTCGATCACGGGCGACATCATGCGGCAGGGGCCGCACCACGGAGCCCAGCAGTCTACCACCAGCGAACGGTTGTTCCGTATTGCCTCTTCCAGGTTGCTGCTGTTAAGCTCCAGCACCAGTCCTTTTTCGTTCTCCATGTTACCCTCCGTGTTAATTAAACTGTAGAAACATTATATTTGGGGTGCCGGAGAGGGAACATGATTTATGTCACTATGTGACTGAAGTAACAATTGTCAGCCCGTCAGGCGGATTATCTCGTCGGCGATGAGGGCCGCCAGGTGTTTTTCGCTGCGCGGGCTGCCGTCCAGGGTCTCTCCGGCGATGATGAGGTGCCGGCGGGCCTGGGACTTGTATTCTTCCTTGTCGGCGCAGGCGCGGCGGCAGCCGCAGAGAATGATGAGCAGGTCCAGTCCCGCAGTATCCGGCGGTGCGACCTCGATATCCTCCCTGCCGTGGGCGAGCCTGCGCACCTGCAAGGCCAGGGAGGACAGGTCGATCTCGGGGTTACACGAGCCGCAGAACTTGAGCGCTATTTTAATGTCGGGCCTACCCGCCGGGTATTATCAGCAGACGAAGAAGGGCTGATCGCCGATCTTGGCCAGCTTCTCCGCCAGCTTCTTCTTGCGTTCCAGGCTGCCGCGCCGCTCGATCATGATCTTCTGTGCCTGAGGCGAGCCGGCGCCGTGCATCGACTCGGCCAGGGCGGTGCCGCAGGTCATGGCGTCGATCAGGCGGATCAGGCGTATCCTGGTCTCGGCCGGAACCTCGGCCACGCCTTTCATGTACTTGTCCACCCATTTGCCTACCGTAGCATCCTTCAGGTCGAACTCGGAAGGCATGGTGGCCAGCAGGCCGCCGGTGATGTCGTGCGCCAGCCGGGCTATCTCGTAGACGTTGCGCGTTACGTTGAGCTTGGTGATGTTGGCCAGCAGGGGATCGGCCTGGTAGCATCCCGCCGGCTGCTGGAATCCCTGGCAGGAGCAGGCGATCGAGCAGCAATATATGGTCTCGGTCAGGTGGATCATCTCGGCCAGCTTGTCCCTTACATGCGATGCCCTGGCGGTTCCCTGCGCCTGCGCGAGGGCGAAAACGGCCCCCACCAGCACATCGGCCAGGCCGCCTTTGCAGCCGCCGTAGTTCTGGCGGTGGAAGGTGGCGAAGCGTTCCACCAGTTCGCCGGCGAAATCGTATTCACCGCACATGAAGACATGCTCGTTGGGAACGAAAACCTTGTCGAAGACTATTAGAGCCTCGCCTCCTACGCAGCCGTACTCCGCGTTGCCCTGATCCATGGAGCACTCGCATTTGCGCGTGTCGTTGGACTGGCGTCCGAAGACATGCAGCACGCCCGGCGCATCGATCGGCACGTAGAAACAGACGGCGTAGTCTTTGTCCTCGGCCCGCATGGCCGATGTCGGCATGACCAGGTGGCCGTGGGAGTTGACCGCGCCCGTGATGTGGACCTTGGCGCCGCTCACCACGATGCCGTCCTTCTTTCTTTCGACGACATGGACATACTGGTCAGGGTCCTTCTGCTGGCTGGGCGCCAGGCTGCGGTCCCCCTTGGGGTCCGTCATGGCGCCGGAGGGCATCAGGTCCATGGTTTGTATCATCTTCACGAACTTCTTGAAGCGCTCATGGTAGTCCGTGCCGTATTTTTTATCGATATCGTAGCTGATGGAGTAGGTGGCGTTCATGCCGTCGAACCCCACGCAGCGCTGGAAGCAGCTTCCCGTCTGCTGCCCGATAGCGCGCAGCATCTTGACCTTCTTGACCAGGTCGTCATGTCCTTGGTGGATATGCGTGAAGCGGTTGATTTTCTCACCCGTGAGGTGGGATTTGGCTGAGCAAAGCTCCTCGAACTCCGGCGCCAGCGCCATCTCGTAGGTCAGCGCGGCGGCGTTGACGTGCGGTATAAAGGCGGGGTGCTCTGTTATATCCGCGATCTTCTCCCCCATGTAGTAGATCTGGGGCTTGAGCTTCTTGAGGCTCTCTTTATACTGCTTGCCGGTCATCTGGGACATGGCGAATACCTCCTGACAGTAATCGGGCTCAGGCGGCGGGACGGCCGCCAGGAATATGATTATACAATATAGCGGACTATCTTTTAATGTGGCCCGGCAGTATGTAGATGTACGGCTTATGCAGTATGTATCTATGCAGCCAGCGGTCGAAGCGGCGGAAGGCCAGGAAGAGCACCCAGATCATGGCATCCTCTTTATAATACGACCTGATGTCCTTTTCCGTGAGAGGCTTGAGGCCCAGGGAGGCTCCCTCTGACGCATAGAACTCGTTGGCGGCCTGCACCAGGCCGGGCACCAGCTCGGGCCGCTGCTCTTTGTAGAAGTTGGCGATGAGGTCGATGGTGACCAGGCGGGCGTCGTAATAGCGCGTCATCACCCCCTCCAGGAAGAGCCAGCGGATGAGCCAGACCAGGAAGGAGGGCGCGCTGCGCAGGAAAAGCTCCGGGTCCAGCCGCTCCCGGCTATCTTTTTTCATCAGCGGCGTGCTGGTATCGAAGTATAGCAACCGGGACGCCCGGCCGACCTGCGGACTGGAAGAGTCGAAGCCGTCGATGGCCCAGTTGGATATCTGCCCGTCTATTCCCAGTGCACGGTCCGGGTTGTCCGCGTTGAATTTCCATACCTTCATCAATTCCCGTAGTACGAGCACAAATAGTGTGCGCACACCTTCGGTGTTCAGTATATGGATGGCGCGGTTGCCGATGGAATCAGGGTTGAGCTTACGCTGTATATCGAAGGCGATGATGTTGCCGGCCTCCGTGGTGAATGAAGCGAAGCCCCACTCCGGTATGTTTATGCCGAGCTCCTTCGACAGGACCTCGTTATAGTCTTTGTAAAGTATCTCGTACTGAGCGACCTCGTCCTGAGTCTTGAAGATGGGCATGCGCTTGCAGGCCAGGTCCCTGGTCGTCCCGGCCTGTATCTCGAAGATGGTGCTGATCTCGCCGTATCCCAGCACGCGGGCGGGTATTTTACTGTTTTCGGGATGCGCCGGGTCCAGCCCCTTCTCGAATTCTTTCAGCAGCTCTATATCTACCTGCACGTCGGCCTCCTGTCGATAGTTATTTCAGGCCAAGGAAGGCCGCCGTATCGCCCAGGGCGCCGTCCACACCTTCCAGTATCTGATGTGCCGTTTTATCGTCGATGATCAGGGGCGGCAGCAGCTGACACACCCTCCTGTCGTTGTTGGCATAGATGGCCAGTATGCCGTGGTCGTAACAGGCCTTGGTCATTATGGGGCCGCAGGTGTCGTTAACCATCTCGATGCCCATCATCAGGCCGAGTTGCCGCAGGCCGGTGAGTATCGCGGGGTGTTTCTTTTTAAGCTCGGCGAAGCCGTCCCTGAAGATAGCCGCCAGCCTGTTGACGTTCTCCAGAAAGGCGGGGCTGGAGGAAATATCCAGCACGGCGGCGGCCACCGGGCAGCCCACCTCGGCGCCTCCGAAGGTGGAAACGTGAATAAAAGGGGTGTTATGGAAGAAGCCGGAGAGCTCGCTGCGGTAGCAGGTTGCGCTCATGGGGTAGATGCCGCCCGAGAGCCCTTTGCCGATCACGATTATATCCGGCACAACGTCGAAATGCTCGATGCCCCACAGTTTACCGGTGCGCCCCAGTCCGGTCTGCACCTCGTCGATGATGAGCAGAGCCCCTTTGTGAGAACAAATGCGGCGCGCCTCCCGGTAGAAGTCTGCGGAGGGCACAGGCATGCCCAGCGTGGCGGGTATGGTCTCGAAGATGACTGCGGCCGTATCGCCGTCCACGGCCTGCTCCAGCGCCGACACGTCATTGAAGGGGACCTGCAGGAAGCCCGGCAGGTTGGGTCCGAAGGGAGAGCGGTACTGCTCGTCCCCGGTGGCCAGCGCGAATCCGGTGTGGCCGTGATAGCCGCCCACCGCCGAGACGACCTTGAATTTGCCGGTGTATCCGCGGGCCAGCTTGATGGACAGGTCGATGGCCTCGCCGCCCCCCACGCCGAATACCGTGCAGGATATATCGCCCGGCATCAGCCCGGCCAGCTTCTCCCCCAGCAGGGCGCGTTGCTCGCTGATCAGGTGGTGGTTGCCGATATCGAGCTCCTTCAGACTGTCCTGCAGAGCTTTGATGACCAGCGGATGGCGGTGGCCCAGGTTGAAAACGCCGCCGTTACAGTGGCAGTTGATCAGGCGCTTGTCGCCGGCGGCGTCCCAGACGTAGGGACCTTCGCGCCGGCCGAAGACGAACTCCATATCGTAGGATTTGAAGGTCTCGGCCTTACCCGACGAGACATATTGGGCGAAACGCCGGACGATGGCCTCCTTGCTGTCCTTCCCAACGTATTTCATGCGGGACCTCCTCAGGTTTGTTGTAGGAGACGGTCAGCCCTCAGGGCGCCGTCCCCGCAGCCAGGTTGACCAGCGCCTTGAGCAGGTCCGCCACCACACTCCTGGTTGCTGCATCTATCAGATTGCCCTTTTGATCGAATTTCTGGGCGGCGAATGTCACGAAGACCTCGGGTTTGGTTACTGCTTTTACGTCGAAGAAAAGCAGGGTCTGCCTGAGGTGGTACTGCGCCCGCGATCCGCCCAGCATGCCGGTGGATGCGCTCATGATAGCGACCGGTTTTCCCGGCCAGACGCTGTCCTTTGGCGGCCTGGATGCCCAGTCCAGGGCATTTTTCGTAAGACCCGGCACCGAGAAATTGTATTCCGGCGTGACGATCAGTACAGCTTGGGCCGCCCTGATTCTCGATTTAAACTCCTTCACCCGTTCCGGCAGATCCTCCTCGAGGTCCTGGTTGAAGAACGGTATGCCCTCCAGGTCGAAAGTCTCGAGCGATGCGCCGGGTGGCAGCAGCTCTCCGGCCGCCCGCAGCAGGGCTTTGTTATATGAGCCTTTTCTCAGGCTGCCTGCGAATCCCAGTATTTTCACCGTGTCCATCTCCAACCTCCGGTATGGCGAAATCCCTGCCACTGGCTGCTTTAATTCAACCTGCGGCAGGGAAGGGCGCTCGTTGGTCAGGTCGTTGTTATCAGGGTGTCAGCACCAGATTGTGGGCGGCATTGATGTTGACCTGGTCCCTCGTCCACAGCATGGGGTGGTATTTGATGCTGAGCCAGGGTTTGATCATGCTGTCGTACCATTCGCTGGCGGGATGTCCGCTCTGGCCGGTGTTGTTTACCGTGATGCTCTTGCCCGGGGCGCTCCAGTCGATGATCATGCGCATGGAGGGTATCATGGTTATCTTGAAGTTACCTTTGTCGACCCTCCAGCTGCAGGCATTTACAGCGTCCGTGTTGCCGCCGGCCGGGAAGGGCCCCCTGTTGACCAGCGACTCCAGCGGACCGATGCCGCTGGCGCCCAGCGGGTTGCTGACGAAAGTGGTCGTATGAAGGGTGCCCCATTTCCACAGGCTGCGGTCCGGACCCAGGTCCGCCACCGCTGCAGCGTAACCTTCTTTAAAGGATCTGGCCAGGATATCATCGCGCGTCTCCTTTTTATCCTTTGTGTGCGCGTCGTCCCACCAGCTGTCCTCGGGGCTCTTGAGCATCCGGTTGATGGCCCACATGTCCCTGTCGTCGCCTTCCGATTTGATAATATCGCCCAGCTGGTCCTGGACCGTGTTGTTGACCAGCTTCATCCAAAACTCTGCGTACAGTGCGGCTTGCGGGCTGTCCGCGTTGAAGTTCTGGTCCCAGTGCTCCAGCCAGCTCTTGGCGTCCGTCAGCGCCGGGTCCTCGAACTTGACATTGGCCAGGTAGGGCATGACCTCGCCCACGCTGATCACCTTGTTGTCTCCCTGTATCTTCTGGAAGGTCTCGATGCTGTGCGGCGCCAGGGTCTTGATCAGCTGCTCGATGCGCTGGCCGCGGTACCCGTAGTTCCATTCGTAACCGAGATTATAGTTGTAGTTGGGATCGAGATGTTTTTTTAGGAAATCATAGTAGGACGGTGGCGCCACGGCCTGGTTGGCCGTGATAATATAGCCGCGTTCCGGGTTGTAAGCCCGCGGCAGCAGGTCGAAGGGTATGTAACCCTTCCACTCGAATTCGTCGCTCCAGCCCGGCACGGGCAGCAGGCCGCTGTGGTTGATGTTGCGGATGGGAATCCTGCCCGGCATCTGGTAGCCGATATTGCCCTGATTGTCGGCGAAGACGAAGTTCTGCGACGGGCCGTCCCAGTTTCTGAGAGCATTGCGGAACTCATTCCAGTTGCCGGCCGTGTCGATGCCGTAGATCGCGGACGCCAGCGTTCCGGGATCGAGCGCCGTCCAGCGCAGCGCCAGGGGATCCTTGTTGTTGAAGCCGAAGAACTGGCCGGCCTCCGCATCGTATTTATTATCGTTGATGATCGGGCCGAGGTGCGTCTGCCTGACCTTTAAGGAGATGGGCGAGGAGCCGTCGCCGAAATCGATTGTCTCGTTGCGCACGGTCATATCGCGCCATGCGCCGTTCCACTCGTACTGCAGGGGATTATCGGGGTTGACCTTGATCTGGTAATGGTCGTGGACATCGGGGTAGACGTTGGTCACGCCCCAGGAGATGTTGTTGTTGTGCCCGATAATGACGCCCGGGCTGGGCGCGAAGGCGAATCCCACCACATCGTACGGGCGGCCCTTGCCGTCGTCGGGGCAGTGCAGGCCTATCTCGTACCAGATGGACGGCATCTGGATGCCAAGGTGCGGATCGTTGGCCAGCAGGGGCTTGCCGCTCTGCGTCAGGTTGCCCGAGACGACCCAGTTGTTGCTGCCCAGGCCGGCA
>JBAZLT010000065.1:0-7635 GCA_041650115.1 Dehalococcoidia bacterium
CACGCTCGTCCGGGTCAGGAGACTCCGGTACGCTCGTTATGGACTCCCGGATATCACGATGTCATGTAAAAGGGAGATCCTCGAACTCCAGGGTATCCCTGTCTCGGAAAACACCAGCCGTGAACTATGGGTCAGGGGAACGGACAGGCACTGGCACCGGTATGTCATCTTCCCGGACAGGATAGAATCTGTGGAGATATATGGCATATCAGCATCCCGGCATCTCGGTCAGCAGACGCTTCCGGTCGGGTGACTGATAAAAAGGAGAGAACCTCTCCTCCATTCCGTTATTTTCCTCATTTCGTCGATCTAAAAAAATGGGGATTATGGGAACAACTCCTCGATAACCTCGGAAATGGGGATCTGGAGATGCTTAGCAATATCTTTGATTATATGATGGAGTGTCCCCACGCGAAGCGGAGAATGAAGAGGTATTGTAATTGTATGAAGTTCACCCTCAATTATCACCCTCATCTTTACATGACTCCCGGTCTGGTGAGTTCGTATATATCCGTATTTCTTGAGGCGTTTCACCAGATCGTCCCCACCAACACCCCGGGGGAGTTTCATACGGGAATCAGTTCTTCCCTTACCATGTGGAGCCGGATAATGTGGGGACGTTCCTCTTCGTGAAAATGACAGGAAACCGCATCATGCACCATTTTCTTGAGATCCTCATACGTATCAGCTTCAGTAAATATTGAATGACCAAGCGAACGGGCTTCGTACCCTCCTTCCGGGGATTCTTCAACCATGAAGATGATTTCTTTCTCCTTGAACATCTGAATCTGCCTAACTCAGATAGTCATTCTCTTCATAAGAAAGTATCACCCTTCCATATCCATATCCATCTTTGAGTGAGTACCTCTCAACTTCGTAAATATCGATTATTACTATTATTGATGCAACATGGCAGCGGCCATATCTGTGCCTTCAATGAGTTCATGATAACGAGCAGATGCTCTCGCGATCCGAAACCAGAGCGGCAGGAGCAATGTGATGAACCACACACGCAATCAAAAACGCACGAATCGACAGAACAGAACACACCTGAAAATCCCGTGATATCCCGGATGACCCGGGGCCACCCGCCATGGGTCGCAATCGAGGAGGCGATGCACCATGCCGAGCGCCTCGGCTACCTGGTCTCCGGGGTGAACTCAAGAACGTTTCCCTGCGATTTCATGGCAATCCATGATGGACATATCACGCTCGTCCGGGTCAGGAGACTCCGGTACGCCCGCTATGGACTCCCGGACATCATGGCATCCTGCAGGCGAGAGATCCTTGAACTCCAGGGCATCCCGGTCTCGGAGGATATCAGCCGCGAACTCTGGGCTAGGGGCCCGGACAGGCACTGGCACCGGTATGTCATCTTCCCGGACAGGATAGAATCTGTGGAGATGTACGGCATGTCAGTATCCCAACAACTCGGGCAGCAGATGCTTCAGGAAATGTGAAGGAAGAAAGACCTGAAAAACCTCCCTGCCCTTTTAGTCCTATTTGCATTGACATCATTTGTGGGATATGGATTCATTCCAAAGATCTAACAAAAAGGAAAAAAGAGGATGATCAGAGATGCCGGAAAAATTCTTCCGGGTCTATCTTCGCAAGTTTAAGTATTCCATACAGAGTGCCGGGTTTCAACTCATCATGCAGCGACACTACGGTCCCGGTTTTGGTGCCCTTATCAACCCTCGTAAGGCGGACATGACTGCCTGAACGCCCTGATATGGTAAAACCAAAGGTATTGCAGAGGACTTTTACTACTTTTTCACCCGATATGTTTCTATGTTTTGGCAGCCGGAACCACCTCAAACGTGGTGATGATTGATCTCCGGTCTTGGTTGAGGGGGAATTCTTCCAGATATAAGGCTGTTGCTTCTTTTAAATTGGATACCGCGTCCTCGATAGTGGTTCCCTGGCTGACGGTACCTACTTCGGGACACTCGGCAACATACATATCATCTTCTTTGTGAAGTACTGCCGTAAGGGTATACATGACCTTCTCTCATCACCTATCTCCCTTCTCACTACAATAGGTTTTGGATGTATTGGACTCCGACATTCAGGTCATCCCAACAACTCGGGCAGCAGTCGCTTTAGATCGGGTGAATGGAGGGGAAGTATGCCCCCTTCCGATCATGTATCCTATCCATTGTAGTATTGGAGTAAAAACCGGGAAATGTGTGCTATTGTTCATCCTTATGGTAGAGGGCAAGGAACACAAGAAGGTCTTTGTTCTCATCATAGTAGTATGAAAGGCGAAAGGGCGGAACATAGACTTCCCGCGTATTTTTTCTGCTATAACGCATCAGTTTCCCGATATCAGGATCCTTGACAACCTTTTGAATCTGGACCTTGAGCCTTTCCTTTACCCGGTTATCCCTTAGCTTTCTGACCGTTTTTTCAAAGGTGGTACTAGAGGCAACGGTCACCATGATTTCAGGTCATCAAGGAACTCATCACCTTTTTTCCTGGTGAATGTACCCTTCTCAAATTCCAGGAATGCCCTTTCGGTCTTTTCTGCAAAGAGAATGTCTTCCCTCACTGCAGGTTCCAGCTCGTCAAGCGGTTTCAAGATGAACCGGTCACCTTCCCTGATGACAAGAAGCTGTTCACCTTCCGAGAGCCCACTTCTCATGTAAGAGGGGATGACGATCTGTCCCTTCGAACTCATCCTGATAATCCCTATATCCATAGGCAACCCGTAAGATATATCTTACTTAATGCTATAAAAATATCATGGACTGTGTAATGAGAGAGGATTATCCCTTTCACTTCCAGAAAGCAGGCATGTTCCTCTGTAGTGGAGATGATGATGCACATTCATCACCTCATCCATTCTGTATATCTTTATCTCAAATCCCACTACAACGTAGCATTTTTATGAATATCGGTGTTTGCAATCGGCTTTTATTCTCATATTCTACTCGTAAGGAATCACTTTAATGGGGATGCCGGATGACCCGGGGCCACCCGCCATGGGTCGCAATCGAGGAGGCGATGCACCATGCCGAACGCCTCGGCTACCTGGTCTCCGGCGTGAACACAAAAACACTTCCGTGCAACTTTATGGCTATCCACGACGGATAAATAACCCTCGTCCGGATCAGGAGACTCCGGTACGCCTTTTACGGACTGCCGGATATCGCAGCATCCTGCAAGCGAGAGATCCTTAAACTCAGGGGTCTCCCTGTCTCAAATGACACCAGCCGTGAACTCTGGATCCGGGGTCCGGACAGGCACTGGCACCGGTATGTCATCTTGCAGGACAGGATCGAAGTACTCGATTGGGATACCGCTGAAGCCCGGACATCCCAACAACTCGGGCAGAAGATGCTTCCGATCGAATGAATGAGGAAGGGGAAGAGATTCTTCTCCTTTTTCATTGTCTTTTAATCTCCATGATTATGTCATGAAAGGAGAGAATGAATATACACGGTTCACCTCCACTTACCCTATAATGTTCACCCAAACCTCCTGTCAGACGGAACAACAGAGCTCGCCTTGACGGAAAAATACCAGCAATCCCTCCTCACCGAGACCCAATGTAGCCTCAATACATTCATAGTACCTCCATCCCTATTCCTATCCTGAGAAGGAATCTCCATGAACCTGTATCAGGTCCTCACTGAAAAACGCGGTGAGATCCTCGCACTTGCAGAAAGGTATGGAGTGAAAAACATCCATATTTTTGGATCTGTTGCCCGTCACGAGGCCCGGGATGAGAGTGACATCGATTTTCTCGTTGAATTCCCCCCAAATTCCACTCTCATTACGCATGCGGCATTCCAGCGCGAACTCTCTGTGCTGCTCGGGTGCCCCGTGGATGTTGCATCGTTCCATGGACTCAACGAACGGGTGCGACATACCGTGGCACAGGACGCGATTCCCTTATGAGGACGGATCGCGATCGACTCCTTGACATTCTTGAATCGATCCATCGTATCGATGAGAAAATACCGCAGAGAAAAGAACAATTCATCCGATCGGATCTCCTCCAGATCTGGGTCATCTATCACATCCAGGTGATTGGTGAAGCAGCAAACGGTCTTTCTCCTGAATTTCGGCAATCCCACACGACCATCCCATGGCAGGATGTGATTGGAATGAGGCACATCCTTGTCCACCATTATTTTGGCATAGACATATCAGAGGTGTGGAACACAGCGACCATCGACATTCCAGAAATGAAACGAAAGATACAGGCTATCCTTGAAGAGGGTTCTCAATAATCCTTGTCATATTATACGAAGAACAACGCAATCACTGCGAATTCCCTTCTCCACCACTCTCTCTATGCCCCATCCTGCCTCGATTTTCCCCTATTGTTCATTAAAACTCACTTTTCACCAGAAACCCTGATTACGTGCACGGAAAAACCCCTTAAAACCGTGTATTTCATGAAATATTTCATCTTTTCAAGCAAACCTGAAGAAACGAACACGAGCGACACTCCCGTGATATCCCGGATGACCCGGGGCTACCCGCCATGGGTCGCAATCGAGGAGGCGATGCATTACGCCGAACGCCTCGGCTACCTGGTCACCGGCCGTGAACTCTGGGGCCGGGGTCCGGACAGGCACTGGCACCGGTTTGTCATCTCCCCGGACAGGATAGTGGTATCCGACAGGGATATCTTCGGAGTCAGGTCATCACAACAACTCGGGCAGCAGATGCTTCCGGTCAGATGATTGTAAAACGGAATCTGATTTAATAGTCTATATTCTTCTTTTTTCCCACAGATACCACGCAAATGACCATACGGTTCTGGAGTATGCGGAAGATCACCCGGTATTCCCCAATTCGCATTCGATATCGCGGCTTCTCTGGAGGGCACTCTTTTATTTTCTTTACATCATGACGACGAAAGGGATCCGCAGCATACTTTTCAAGTGCAACTGCAATCCGTATTCTTGTTCGCTGGGAGAGAGAAGCAAATGCTTTCTCTGCATGGTGGGTGAATTGGATCTGATAGACCATTCTTCACCGGAGGGATCTAATCAGCTGGTCATCACCTAAATCTCTCATAATATCCCGGAGATACCGGACACGGCCAGTCTTGATATCCTCCTCGCTCATCCTGAAATCTTCAATCTCCTCGGGAGAGAGCGGTTCATCATCATACGCCGCATCAGCCAGTCTGTCGATAAGTTCATCATAAGTCTCCCGTGGATGAATCTTCAGGGCATTTAATTTCTCCTTGGTCTCTGCCCGGAGCTGGACCGTCGTCATTGGCATGAGAGATTATAGCTAATTATAGACAATTATAGTTTATGGATCTAAAATCTGTCACCGTTTTTTAAGGAACAGAGTGTGCTTACTATAAAACGCACGAATCGACAAAACAGAAGACCCCAGAACTCTGGGTCAGGGGACCGGACAGGCACTGGCACCGGTATGCCATTTTCCCGGACAGGATAGAATCTGTGGAGATGTACGGCATATCAGCATCCCGGCATCTGGGACAGCAAACACTTCCGGTGGGGTGAATCATTGATTCTGATCCTTTAGGGATTCATACAAGAATCACCCAATTAAAATTTTTATCCTCATTTTTCCGGACTTTGGCCCTTGCGATAAAGGTTTCTTCACATAAGAGACGAGGATATCTCTCGGTGAAAAAACGCAAGGATAACCAAAACGGGGCGCATACCACAGTGGTTATGTACGACATATGGGGGATCAATAAGGTACATAATATATGCCAGAGAAATAAACCACAAGAAGAGTCCAGTTCATGAAAAAAACAGCGGATATCATATCATCGTTAAAAAACCTCAAGGGTGACCTGAGTCAGAAGTTTGCTGTCAAAGAGATTGGCATATTTGGTTCTGTTGCCCGGGAAGAACAGACTGAGAGAAGTGATATCGATCTGCTTGTAGAATTTTCAAAACCGGTTAGCCTGGTGACCTTCATGCGTCTGGAATACTATCTCTCCGACATGCTTGGAAACAAGGTCGATCTCGTCACGTTTGATTCCTTGAAACCCATGATTCAGCAGAACATTCTTTCAGAGGTCATCTATGTCTAAACGTCAGGTAAGAATGTATCTGCATGATATTGATGATGCCATTACTGCGATATTCTCCTATACAAAACAAAAGTCTTATGACACATTCGAGAGTGACCGAAAAACCCGGGAGGCTGTCATCCTCAATTTTATTATCATCGGTGAAGCGATCAAGAAAATTCCACAGGATATTCTGCTTGAATACCCGGATGTTCCCTGGAAAGAATTTGCGGGAATGCGGGATAAGTTGGTTCACGACTATTTCCAGATGAGTGCAATAATTATTTGGGAGACGATCCAGCAGGATCTTCCTGTCCTTTTACACGCTGTGAACGAACTTAATAAATAGGACTTCAGACCTGCCAGGTGAGCTGAAACTCCCGGGGGATGCTGGATGACCGGGGGCTGCCCGCCTGTGGTCGCAATCGAGGAAGCGATGCACTACGCAGAGAGAATCGGCTTTTCGGTCATCGTAGTGAACGCCGCCTGGGCTCCCTTCCGATTTCATGGCCATCAGCGACGGACAGATCACGCTTGTCCGGGTCAGGAGACCTCGGTCAAGGGCGCTACGGACTGCCAGACATCATGGCATCCTGCACCCAGGAGATCATGGAACTTCGGCAGCCACGCCGGGTCTCGGGAAGACACTGGTCGCGAGCTCTGGGTCCGGGGTCCGGACAGGCACTGGCACCCGTATGCCATTTACACAGACCGGATAGAGATTATGGAGATATTTGGCATGTCAAAATCTGAGCATCTGGATCAGCAGACGCCTCCGGTGGGGTGAAACGAAGGATTTCCGATGTTATTTCAACAGTGTAAGCACGGAAAGCAGGATATCCACCTCAATCCCAGCTTGTTTCAGGATTGATTTCAGGGTCCCTCGGTCAAGTTCAGGATGGTCAGGTACCACGATTGTCCGGGTATCATCAGGATTCTTCAACACAATATGACTTCCCTTTTGGTGATCAATGCGATAACCCAACCGTATGAGTGCTGCAATAACTTTTCTGGCGGGTAAAAGAGGAAGCCTTGTCATTATGTATTCATACTTCGACTGCGACTTTCCTGATCGCAACCCCTTTCTGGTCGGGGATCACTTTTCGGCGTTTAATAAGTGATTCGAGATATGCTTCTATTGCCTCTTTCGCATTCTTTTCTGCTTCTTCAATGGTTTTTCCCTGCGTGATACATCCCGGAAGGGCGGGAACAGTCACCACGAACCAGCCATCCTCGCCAGGTTCAATCACCACGCTGTATGTTTTTTCCATATAGATACCACGCCTAATTCTTAAAGAGGGTTCAATTGTATACTCGATGATTGTTTCGCTCGATATTTAGCAGTATCCATCTTTGTATGATGCCTCACTATTATCGTCACCCATATTCCGGTGAATCCACTCTCACTCTTTGGCAACCAGTACTCCCGGTATTCTATTCACGTTCATTGTGTTCGTGGCAATCTTGATCGATCGTGAATCTATGGCAAGTCTGATCTTAAGGAAAACACAAGCCGTGAACTTTGGGTTCGAGGACCGGACAGGCACTGGCACCGGTATGCCATCTTCCCGGACAGGATAGAATCTGTGGAGATGTACGGGATGTCAGTATACGGACAT
>JBAZLT010000066.1:0-7619 GCA_041650115.1 Dehalococcoidia bacterium
TTCACTCGGCACGGAAGAGGAAGTAATGAATTACTGCAACAGGCTGCACGAGGTTGTCGGCCGTGACGGCGGATTCATATTGAGCACGGGCTGCGAGTGCCCCATCGATGCAAAGTTCGCAAACGTGAGGGCGATGCTTGAAACAGCCCGCCTTCATACATACCCTGCAGATTGTCATAGTGAGGAGCGTGATATATAATCCAGCAAAGGAGGTACAAGAGCTATGTATGAATCAGCCCCTGACGGCGCAATGATGGCTTTCTGGATCATTTTCGGCATCGCTTGCTACATTTACCTGGCTATCTGCCTGCAGACAATCGCCAAGAAAACCAATACGCCCAACGGCTGGCTGGCCTGGATACCCATCGCAAATATCTACCTGATGTGCATGATCGCCGGTAAGGCCTGGTGGTGGCTGCTGCTCTGCCTCATCCCCTACGTCAATATCATCTTCCTGGTCATACTCTGGTGGAAGATCGCCGAGGCCAGGGGCAAGCCGGGCTGGTGGGGACTGCTGTTCATTGTGCCTGTCGTAAACCTGGTTATCATCGGTATCATAGCCTTTTCCGATTAAGAGACGTAATTTCACATGGCTGAGTATGGATTCGGGCCGGCTGCGAAGGGCGAGAAGCTGGTCTTCGGTTCGCAGCGGCCCGGAAACCCCGCCAAGTTCATCCACAGGGATGTGGTGGACGACTGGATCACCTTCATGAAGGAGCAGGGCATCCGGCGCGTCGTCTGTCTGCTCCCCGAAGAGGAGCTCAAATTCTATCCCGTGGAAGGGGGCCTGCTGGGCCTCTACGCCGAGGCTTTCGGGCCTGATAACGTGCTGTGGGCGCCCACACCCGATATGCAGCTTCCCGGCGCAGAGGCGCTGCGCCATATCATGTATTTTCTCTACAACTCCATGGAGCGGGGCGAGAAGACGGTGGTGCATTGCTCAGCCGGCCAGGGAAGGACCGGCCTGGTGCTGGCTGCCTGGCTGATCTTTCACGAGCGCGTGTCCGAGCGCAAGGCCATCAGGATGGTGGAGGAGCAGAACCGCAACCCGAAGGAAGCCGTGCGACGCGGCAAGGTCACGGAAGACGAAATGATGGCAGTGCTGGCAGTGGCCAGGGAATTGAACCACCCGTCCTAGGGGCGCACCTGAAGGCACACCCCTACCGGATAGATTATCCCTCGAATTCCCGCCTGTACTTCTCCCATACGGCGCCGGCCTTGAAGGCCTCGATGCAGGCGCGCATGACGTCGTACTGGGCCAGGTTGCTCTCCATGACGGCCGTGATCACTTTGATCCAGTCCTCGGAAGGCGATACCTCGTCCGCGCTCTTCTCGTAGCGCTTGGTAAAGCGGTCGAATTTGTCCTGCAGGCGCAGCTCACGCACCTTCCGGCGGTAGAGCACTGAATCTTTCTTGAGTATCTCCTCGATCTGCGCCTGCCAGAGGGGCCTTCCCGATACGGCCGGCCTCTTCCTCTCTTCCGGAGCGAAATAGATATAGCGCGGGAAGCGGTAGCGTGTCAGCAGCATGTCCCAGGACAGCTTGATCCTGTTCTCCTTCTCCATGTTGATCAGTGCCGGTAGAATCTTCTTGTAGATGAGCGTTTCCTTGTCGTTGCCGGATACGTCGTGGGCGAAATGGGCGATCAGTTCCGTGAGGCGCACCTTATCGGAATTAAGCTTGGAGATAAATCTGATGATTTTGTCTTCCATTACGGTCACCTCCTTATCAAACGTTCCGTGCAGAGGTCCTGACTTAATTCTAGCAAATCTTGGACACAAATCGTCAAAAAGCTTTACAATACGCCTTTGCAGACAAGGGAGGTATTCCGGTGAATAAATTCGAGATAATCAAAGAGGGTAAACCCGGCGGGGAGGGCGTCATCCTGAAGTACCGCACGCGCCGTGGCACGGATATCTACTGCCTGGGCGCCCCTCTGTTCTACGACTCGGCGGGTGGGGACTGGAGCCTGGGGCCGAGCTGGTGCTATCTGGTGACCGGCGAGAAGCTGACACTGATCGATACGGGTCAGTTCGACAAGTTCGACGTTTTGACCGATCTGATCGGCCAGGCAGGTTTCGGCGTAAAGGATATTAAACGCGTCATAGTCTCTCACGGGCATGAGGACCATGACGGCAATATGCTCGAGCTGCTGAACGCGAGCGGGGCCGAGCTGTGGGCGCATTTCGCTTTCGAGAACATGGCAGCCTACCACGAGGATATACACGACGGCGCGGCCCATCCGGAGTTTCCCGGCTCCTGCCGCAACTGCCTGTTGCCCGATAAGTTCAACGAAAACTGCCGCCCCTATCACCGCAGGCGCAGCCGGGTGAAGGTTGCGCACCGCATAAAAGAGGGTGAGCCCTCGCCCGACGGCCGTTTCCGCTTCCTGCTCACGCCCGGGCACTCCCCCGATTCCGTCTGCGCCGTCTTCGAGGACGAGGTCGTCTTCAGCGGTGACACGCTGCTGGCATCCATTACGCCTCACCCCTCTCTGATACTGGAGTATTACTGCAATAAACGCATTCTACCCCGGGGCTACGGCGAAGATAACGGCGCCTACGGTTTAATAGCCTATATCAGGTCGCTGGATAAGCTGCGCAAGCAGTGCGCAGACACGGAGCTGCTGCTGCCCGGACACCGCCTGTATGAAAGGGGTGAGCCGCACTATTTGAAGCCGGCCGAGCGCGCCGACGAGATACTGCGTTTCCACGTGGAACGCTGCGGAAATATACTGAAAATACTGGACGGGCGCGTGCTCGATCTGGATGAGATATCCATCGAGCTTTTTGAGCCCCGCCTGCGTAAAGGCTTCGGCAAGTACCTTTCACATCGCGAGGTTATGAGCCACCTGGAGCTGCTGGCGCTGTACGGCGACATCGCCTGGGCCGGGGGCGGTCCCGATTTTAAATCACGCGCCACAGGCTCACAGAACTACAAAGAATTCTTCAGCCAATACACCCGGGTTTAAAGCAGGACTTGACAAACTCCCGCAAACCGTTTTATAATTCGAAACATGTCGAATGATAAAATAGACAGCATAGTAGAATATGCTGATATTTTCAAGGCGCTGTCGAATCCCAAGCGCCTGCAGATATATATACGCCTGGTACACTGCAACAATGATGGTCTGTCATGCTGTTCAGATGAAAGAAACTATGAATGTGCGGGAGATCTGGGCAAGGACCTCGATATATCGCCTTCCACTGTTTCCCACCATCTTAAGGAGCTTTACCGTGCCGGACTGATAAAAACGGCGCGGCACGCCCGGCGCATCAGGGTCCGGGCGGATCAGGACGCTCTTAAGTCCCTTGCGGATTTCTTCGCTTCCAACGGCATAAAGCAGTATATTTTTTTGCCCTTTTAATTCGATAACTGTCGAATTTTAAAATAATAAAAATAAGGAGTGAGATCATGGAAAAAGCAGAGTTAAGGAAAACGACCGGCACGGTGGATGGGCAGAAGGCTGCGCAAAACGCGCCGACCTGCGGGTGCGGCCGGGGCAACAGCAATGTCACTGAGGCAAAAACAGAGAAGGGTGCTCCGTGGAAGAGTTTCCGCTGGGGTGGATGGAGGTGCAGCAAATAACCTATATAAAACTTACAGGAAACAAGAGAAAACAATAATAAGCAGGCAACAGAGCAAGGGTATCAACAGAAATATAAAAAAGGAGATTTAAAATGTCGAATGAAAAATTAACATCAATCAACAATGACCGCAACGACACCGCCCGGTGTGCCGGCGGACAGGACTCGGGAAAAAACCGGAAAAACGTCAGTTCCATACGAAGCCTTTTCTGGGCGCTGGCCTTCATAGTCCTCGGGGCATTACTGTTTGCCCAGGCTACAGGATCGCTGACGGGAGGCCTGTGGTTCCCCTATTTTCTGATCGGACTGGGAGGCATCTGCCTTCTGGACGTCCTGGTTTTCTCCCTGCATCCCTCCTATCACCATTTCAGCTTCGGAAGGTTCACAGTCGGAATCATTTTGATCTTCATCGGCGCTTCAATCCTGACGGGTTTCGAATACTGGCTGCCGCTGGTTCTCATCATCGTGGGGCTGGCTATCGCAGCGGCTTTCTATATCAAGAGATCTAATAGCTCCGTTTTTTAGAGTCCGAAAATAAACAACGCAATAACGAAAATGATACCAATTAAAGGAGAGAGATGTACGAAGTTATATATTATTCCGTAACCGGTAACACCAAAAAGGTGGCTGACGCAATCGCAGGCGAGCTGGGCGTTACAGCCAGGAATATCAAGACCGTGGATAAAGTAGATCAGGATGCCTTTGTTTTCCTTGGTTCGGGATATTACGGGGCGGTACTGGTCAAGGAGATCAGTGATTTCATCGAGAGGAACCGGATGCAGGGCAGAAAGATGGCCTTGTTCGGGACCTCGGGCTTCGGATGGGAGAAGGAGCTCGCACTGATGGAGAAACAGATCTGCAACAAAGGGGTTGAGGTTGTCGGCAGGTTCAACTGTTTCGGCCGGTTCGCGGCCGTAAAAAGGGGCCATCCCACCGCCGATGAGCTCGAAGACGCCAGGAAGTTCGCACGTTCAATCAAGGTCAGTGCGAACGCCAGGGTACCGGCCGGAACAATAGCATAAAAGTTCGATTAATAAATGGAAAAGGAGTAAACAAATGGATTGGGGGATTGTAGCTTCAGTACTGGTAGCAATGGCATTATTTTTCATCATCATTGCTCTTCTGGCATTCACGGCAATGAGTTTGATGATACGACGGATTAAGAGCAAGGCCCACTCCGGTGCGGTCAGGACTTCCGAAATGCCGTGCTGTGAACAGATTAAGAACGCGCTGACGGCACAGCGCAAACAGGCCGGCCAGGCATAATCGTCACAGGGGCGAGCCGGTGCCTGATTACACAACAATATGCGGGAGGAAAAGATGAAAGTTGTAACTGTATACGCTAATCCGAATCCTAAATCGTTCTGCCATGCCGTACTCGAGGAGTTTACCCGGGGATTGAAAGATGCCGGACACGAAAACGAGGTGATCGACCTTTACGCCATCAAGTTCGACCCGGTGCTCAAGGCCAAGGATGGCCCGAATTGGGTGAACGATGGTTTACCAACGGAGGTGCTGGAGAGTGTGGACCTCAGGAAACAGGCGCTGGACGCCGCGCACGGTCCCCTGCAGAGGCTGGCCGTCAGGATGGTGCTGCACAACAAGACCACCGCAGACATGCTGAAGATGGCCAGGTCACTCAGGCCGAGGGATGTCGTACAGCAGCAGGAGAAAGTGGCCGGCGCCCAGGGGCTTGCCTTCATCTCCCCTATCTGGTTTGCAGGCTTTCCCGCCATTCTTAAAGGCTGGATCGAACGAGTTTATACTCCGGGCTTCGCCTTCGGGCTCAACATGGACGGCTGGAAAGGCGATCTGAAGGGACGGATACCCCTACTTAAACATGAAAAAGTGGCCATAATCAGTACCACTCTTTTCAACGAGGAAGCGTATAACGCAGGCATGCGGGACGCTCTCAAGAGGCTGGTGGATGATTTCGCGTTCCGTTACCCCGGCATCAAGAAAGTGGAACACACCTACTACTACGCCGTGTGCGGGGCGGATGACAGCGTACGCAAGGGCTACCTGCAAAACGCATATCTGCTGGGCAGGGAGTTCTAATCGCCGTCCTGCTCGGCCGGAAGTCAGATCGGGGTATTTCACCGACAATCGATTGACACGGCATTCTGCGCAACGCTATTCTAAGAGGGCGCTGCTATAAGTCAAATACAGCGGGAGTATAACGAGGGATGCAATCCCTCTTAAGTAAAACGAAACCCCCTCTCCTTCGAAGGAGAGGGGGCAGGGGGAGAGGATAGAAATGATTGTAATAACCGCAACAATGCGCGCCAAAGAAGGCCAGGGAGACGAAATGGCCAAGGTCATCCAGCAGTTTGCTCCCAAGTTCCTCAAGGACCCGGGATGTATCGACTACAGCGTCCACAGGAGAGCTGACAACCGCGATGTCTTCTTTTTCTACGAAAAGTATGAAGACAACGAGGCGCTGACCTTCCACTCGTCAGCGCCCCATTTCAAGGACATGTTCAGGGCGATCAAGCCTTACCTGGAGGGGCAGGCCGAGATCGCCATGTACGAGAAGATCTGAACCGCTCTGCCGTTTAGCTGGATACCGCCGCGATCGCGCCTCCGATCAGCACACCCAGCAGCACGATGATAATGATGGGTATGATGGCGGCCACAACGACCGTGCCGATAGCCCTGCCGGTCGTGAAATCGCAGGCCTGCCTGACCGCTATCACGGCGGCTATGATGGTCCATATCCAGGTAGCAAAGGGGATGATGGGGCCGATGAAAGGGATAAAGCTGAGTATATTGAGCACCCCCGGTGCGTAGGCGAAACCCAGCACTCTGAGCAACTCTCCCAGGGTGGATTTGGTGTTGGGCCCCTTGAAGATCGAGGTGCCCAGCCAGAAGCAGAGAAGGGAGAAGATGAACCAGGCTATCAGAGAGCCGATGATGCCGGAGGCCAGCCCCATGAAGAAGCCGGATACAGTCTCGTGTCCCTTCATGGCTGCAGCGATGCCCGACCCGATGCCGGCGCACACGCTGACTAACACTACTACCAGCAGAGCCTGCCCGGTGGCAGTGGAATCTGCCTCCACCTCCTCGTAAAGCTGCGACTCGAGCTTAGCCGCCCGCAGCATTCTCGGGAATAAAGGTCCTGATGCCATAATCAACCTCCTGTTTTATTCGTGGCATATTATAACAGGCATGGCCATGGAGCGGTACAGCCTGCCTGATATACGTCCGTCAGGGAATAAATACGCCGGCGGCCACTCTCGATCGCGCCTCCGCGATAAGGCGATGCATATCCGTGGGGGCAACCTCCGTTTCGGTTCTCAGGAATACCAGCACCACCTGCCTGACCGGCCTGCCCGTCGCCTCCTGCGCCATCAGCGCATACAGGCCTGCCTGCAGCTCGTAAAGCTCCCTTTTCTCCAGCAGCTCCAGCTCGTTGTCGATGGCATCGGTCTTGTAATCGGCGATGACCAGGCCGCCGTCCTGCTCGAAAATGATATCCATGATGCCTTCCAACAGCTTTCCTTCGACTGCTGCGCTGATGAATACCTCACGGCGCCAGCTGCCTGATTCCACGGCGCGCCTGACGATGTCTGTCTGCAGGGCGTTCCCGGCCAGCCGTGCCACCTCCTGCCACTGCCCGGCGATGCCCTCCGCAGCAGCCTGGGCCCTGGAGACGTCCTCCAGTCCCGCACCGGTGGCGAGGTCGATGCTCTGCAGCACGCTGTGCACGGCGCGGCCGAGGCTGCTGCTTCCCCGTCCCGTGCGGTAATATACCTCGCCGCCTTCCGCCTCCTCCTTGGCCGTCTTTACCACATCCGTAACGGCCACCGCCGCCGGTATGGAGGACTGCGCCAGCACCAGCCTGCGCCGTTCCCTCCATTTCTCCAGGTCGGCCTCAGTATCGCAGCGCGCATCGGCGGCAGCTCCCCCTTCCGGACGACAGGTGGTCACGGCGGTGAGGTCGATCTCCTCCCAGAGGCCGTGTGCGCCCTCGCAGTGCCCCATAAGGACGGCCGCATCGGTCTTTTCAGTCGAGTGATAAAGGCTGAGCAG
>JBAZLT010000067.1:0-7614 GCA_041650115.1 Dehalococcoidia bacterium
CCGGCGCCCGGCCGCCCGTCGACAGATATATCAACCCGGTAATCTCCGCCGCTGAAGCCTCCCGCAGGCGCCGGCAGCGTGAATCCGGCATAGCAGTCCCTGTTGCTGACGAGCTGGTTATGCAATATGGGAGATCCGGCCGCCCCGGGCTGTTTTCCACTGACGTTGAACCAGTCCGCCGCGACGGCGATGTTTTCACTGACGCCCGTGACCTTTACCGAGCAGCAGACCTGAGGGCTGTCCACGTAGAACTCGCTCTTTTGATCGAGCGGGCGGAAATCAGATGACAGGCCCGACGACAGTGTAAGATCGGTGATGGACGGAGAATCGGCAGGCATGCACCCACAGGACAAAGCCGATAGCGCGACAGCCGCGATTAATATAGGGGTAAAGGATAATTTTATACGAAGCATCGTAAAGTTATATCACATACTACATAATACAGCTATGAAATGTCAATATCTCAGCTTCATTCCTTTTTAAGGCCTCTGAAGTAACGCCTGGTCATATAGGTTATCCATGTCCAGTGTGTAATTATGTGTGTGCTGAAGAAGATCAGCAGCCCGACTGCCAGCCACTGGTGGACCTGTATCCAGGTGCGGCGGTCGAAAAGTACGGTCTTATCCGCAGCAGTGCCCTCGGGAAGAGCGAACCAGAGAATGAATCCTGATACCACCAGAAGAAGCAATATTATACCCTCAATGGCGTCGAGTACATAGTGCATGGTGGCCTTGCGCATTTTACCTCCGGTCAGCAGGGTTAAATTTATTATAACTCGGGCACAGCCGGGACAGAACGCAACCGCCGCAGAGAGGGCGCTGCGCTTTGCAGGTCCTGCGCCCGTGCTCGATCATCAATACGTGGCAGCGGTAGATATCAGCCGCAGGCACCAGATGTTCCATCTCGATATGTGCGGCGTCGGCTGTGGTCTTGGGCGCCAGCAGGCCCAGCCTGACGGCTACGCGAAGCACGTGTGTATCCACGGGGAAAGCGGGCATTCCGAGCGAGAAGAGCAGAACGCAGCTGGCCGTCTTCATGCCTACCCCCGGCAGGCGTGTCAGCCAGGCACGCGCCTCTGCCGGCTCCATGTCCTTCAGGAAGCGCAGATCGTAACCGCCGGCATCCTTCTCCAAATACTGCAGTGCCTTTTTGATATAACCGGATTTAACCCGGGCCAGCCCTCCCGCCCTGATGCTGTCCGCGATCTTTGCGGCGGGCGCGTGTGCAACTTTATCCCAGCCGGCAAATGAGGCGGTAAGAGATTTAAAAGCGCGCCGCGAATTGACGTCGGAGGTGTTCTGCGAGAGGATGGTCAGAATCAGCTCTCCCACCGGTTCAAGCCGTCGTTCAGGTATGCGGTCTCCGTAGGCGGAGATGAGCAAATTCAGTATTTTTTCGATCTTGTCCATGTCACTTAACGTAGGGGCGGGCTTTTAAACCCGCCCGTAAATTTCCCGGGCGCACCTGAAGGTACGCCCCTACGATTTAATCTATACCTGTGCACAGCCGGGCGACTATATCTTTATAAACTTCCGTACCCTTACGCATGCTATTAATTCCGATCTTTTCATCGGTGCCGTGTATCGATTTAAGGTGCTCGGCCGGTATGACGGCCGGACAGAAGCCGTATGAGACTATTCCCCTTTCCCTGAAGAAGCGCGAGTCGGTGGTGCCCAGCATGAGGTAAGGCGCCGCGATGGCGCCGGGATAATGCTCCAGCAGCCCGGCTTCGATGGTTGCATATTCCGGCGTATGCATGTCCGAGGCGTTGCCCTCGCCCCTCATGATAAACTCGATCTGTATCTCGTCGTCATCAAGCTGTTTTTTTACGAAGGCGATCCAGTCCTGCATGCCCTGGCCTGGCAGCAGCCGGGTGTCTACCTCCGCCTCGGCGTAGGAAGGTATGACATTGACCTTATTCCCGCCGTGCAGCGAGTTTAGGCTGACGGTGTTCCTGAGCATGGCATTGATCTGCGGCGCCGACAGCAGGCCGCTCTCCTCCACGACCTTTAAAAGCGTCTCGTTTCTGCCGTCCTCCATGTAAGGCGCAAGGAAATCCCAGGTCTGGGACATGCGCCGGAAATACTCCGCCACAATGGGGGTCACCCGGAGATCGCTTTTGTGATCGATCAGCCGGTTGACCGCCTCGCTCAGCCTCTCCAGCGGATTGAGGCCGTGCGGCGTGGAGCCGTGGCCGGGCAAGCCCCTCCTTTTGAGTCTCATCCAGCAGGGACCTTTCTCACCGGGGGAGATCATGGCCAATAACCGTTCGGGCACGATGCCCTCAACCACGTAACTGCCCTCGTTGAGCACCAGGGATGCTCTGAATTCCCCCGCGTGCTCCCTTAAAAGGTATTCCACGCCATGGTCGGCGCCGGACTCCTCGTCGGCCGTGGCCAGGAAAATGAGGTCGCGCCCCAGGGGCAGGCCCTGATGTTTAACCTCCAGGAAGGACAGCAACTGCATGATGCCCAGGGACTTGGTATCGAGTGCGCCGCGGCCGCAGAGATACCCTTCGATAATCTCGCCGCCGAAGGGATCGAAGCTCCATTCGCTCTTGTCAGCCGCGATCACATCGGTATGGTGCAGAAGTATCAGCGGCGCCGCTTCTCCCGATCCCTTCAGTTCCGCCCTGATGGAGACGCGGCCGGCGGCCGGCTCGTAGAGCCTGAACGGTATGTTCTCCGCGGTAAAAATATCGGCGAAGAAATTGGCGGCCAGGTATTCGTTACCCGGCGGATTGGACGTGTCCAGCCTTAAATAGCGGGCGAGCAGCTCAACGGAGTCTAAATTCATAGTTGGTTCTTATCCCCGGTCTTTCCTTCATCAGATTATACCCCATTTATAGCCGCTCACGGTTGCCGCAGGCGATTTGCTCTGTGTCTTTCGCCCCGCTCCTGTTATCGCAGCCGAGGTGTTGATGCTATAATAATCAGGCATCTGCGCAGGAGGTAATAATATGAGGCAATTTGCAGGCCAGGATGAGATAAAAGTATTCTGCGGCAACGCCCACCCGGCGCTGGCCAGCTCGGTCTGCGATTACCTCGGCATACCCCTGGGCAAGATCGAAGTTTTCGAGTTCAGCAACGAGAACACTTTCGTGCGCATACTTGAGAACGTGCGGGAACGTGACGTGTTTATCATCCAGCCGATCTGTTCGCCGGTTAACAAGAACCTGGTGGAGCTCTTGATCATGCTGGATGCCTTCAAGCGCGCCTCGGCCGACCGTATTACGGCCGTAGTTCCTTACTACGGATACTCCCGCACCGATAAAAAAGATCAGCCTCGCGTACCCATCACCGCACGCCTGGTGGCCGACCTGCTCTGCACTGCCGGCGCCAACCGCATTCTCACGGTCGACCTGCACGCGGCGCAGATACAGGGCTTCTTCAATGTACCCGTGGATGAGCTGACTGCCCTTTTCCTGCTGAGCGACTACTGGAGGACCAAGAAGCTCAAGGACGTGGTGGTGGTGGCCACAGACATCGGCATCAGCAAGCGCGCGCGCGACCTGGCGGAGAAGCTGAACGCTCCGCTGGCCATCATCGAGAAAAGACGTATGGGAAACGATGATACAACGGAGACGCTGAATATCATAGGTGAAGTCGAGGGCAGGCGAGCCATCACGGTCGACGACGAGATCGATACGGCCGGGTCGCTGGTCAGCGCTGCGGATACGCTGCTGAAGGCCGGGGCCAAGGAGGTCTATGCCTGCTGCACGCACCCGGTATTCTCAGGCCCTGCCATTGAGCGCATCTCCAAGTCGAATGTGAAAGAGGTCGTGGTAACCGACACTATACCCGTCAACGGGAAAAGGAAGATAGGTAAAATCACGGTACTGCCGACTGCGCCCCTGCTGGGCGAAGCTATACACCGCATACATACAGGTATGTCGATCGGCGCTATGTTTGAAGATTAGGAAGGATTATGCCGAGCTGGTTAGGCAAGCTGTTCGATTCTAACGAACGTGAAATAAGCCACCTTAAGCCCCTGGTACAACAGATAAACGATCTGGAGCCGCAATTCCAGGGCCTTTCCGATGAAGAGCTGAAGGCTAAGACCGCGCAGTTCAAGCAGAGGCTGGCGGAAGGTGAAACTATGGATGACCTGCTGCCCGAGGCCTTCGCCGCGGTGCGGGAGGCCTCCCGCCGCACCATCGGGCTAAGGCATTTCGACGTCCAGCTTATGGGCGGCATGGTGCTGCACCAGGGCAAGATCGCCGAGATGAGGACGGGCGAGGGCAAGACTCTGGTGGCCACGCTGCCCCTTTATTTGAATTCGCTGGAGGGCAAAGGCTGCCACCTGATAACGGTCAACGATTACCTGGCCCGCCGCGACGCCTACTGGATGGGGCCCGTTTACAGCGCGCTGGGCGTCACGGTCGCCAGCATCTATCCCCTGCAGAGCGCCGCCGAACAGCTGCCGGCGCTGATTTACGATCCAGAATACATCAACGAGAAGGATAACCGCTGGCCGCATTTTCGTCCTGTATCCCGCCGTGAGGCATATGCCGCCGATATAACATACGGCACCAATAACGAGTTCGGCTTCGATTACCTGCGCGATAACATGGTGCTGGATATGTCGCAGAAGGTGCAGCATCCGCTGTACTATGCCATCGTGGACGAGGTGGATAACATACTCATCGACGAGGCGCGCACGCCGCTTATCATCAGCGGCCAGGCTGAAGAGGCCACACAGAAATACTACACCTTCGCGCGGCTGATAGCGCAGCTCACTCCGGAGGACTACAAGATCGAGGAACGCGAGCGCCAGGTCTACCTCAGCGAGTCCGGTATTAACCGTATGGAGGGTATGCTGCGCCGCGAAGGATTGCTCAAGGCGCCCAACCTCTACGATCCATCCAACTACCATCTGAGCACCTTCATGGACAATGCGCTCAAGGCGCAGGTGCTGTTCAGGCGCGATAAGGACTACATGCTCAAGAACGGCGAGGTGATAATTGTAGACGAGTTCACAGGCCGCCTGATGTTCGGCCGGCGCTACTCGGAGGGGCTGCACCAGGCCATCGAGGCCAAGGAAAAGGTCAAGATACAGAAGGAGAGCATCACGCTGGCCACCATCACTTTTCAAAACTATTTCCGCCTGTACTGCAAGCTGGCTGGCATGACCGGCACCGCGGCCACCGAGGCCGAAGAGCTTTTCAAGATATATAAACTGGATGTCGTGGTAATACCGACCAACCGGTCCATGATAAGGGCGGACCGACAGGACCTGATCTACAAGGACGAGGATTCCAAGTTCAAAGCCATCGCCGGTGAAATAGAGAAGCTGAGCAAAGAGGGTAAACCGGTTCTGGTCGGTACCGTCTCGATAGAGAAATCCGAGCTGCTGGACAACCTGCTGATGCGCAGGGGCGTGCGGCACGAGATACTCAATGCCAAGTACCACGAACGGGAGGCCGAGATCATCAAGCAGGCCGGCAGGGTGGGCGCAGTAACCGTAGCAACCAATATGGCGGGCCGCGGCGTGGATATCATACTGGGAGGCAAGCCGCCCGAGAGGGAGGATTTCCAGGATGACAAGGAATTCCAGCGAAAATACGAGGAATGGAAGCTGGAACATGAGAAGGTGCTGCAGCTGGGCGGGCTGCACGTCATCGGTACGGAAAGGCACGAGGCCAGGCGCATCGACAACCAGCTGCGCGGCCGAGCCGGTCGCCAGGGCGATCCCGGCGCGTCGCAGTTTTTCGTCTCGCTGGAGGACGACATAGTCAAGCGCTTCGGCGGGGACCGTGTTAAAAATGTAATGGAATGGGCCGGGATGGATGAGAATACCTCCATCGAACATCCCATGATCAGCAAGGCCATCGAGAACTCGCAGGTCAAGGTGGAGGCCTTCCACTTCGATATCCGCAAACATCTGGTCGACTACGACAACGTGGTCAACAAGCACAGGGAGGTCATCTACGGCGAGCGCGACAAGATACTATCCGGGGCGGATCTCAAGGCCAATATCCAGGAGCTGGTCGAGAAGCAGATCGAGCAGATAGTGGACTCGTATTGCCACGGATACGATGCGCCTGACGTGCAAGGCATCTTACAAGAGGTGGCGGAGATTTTGCCCCTTCCTCAAAACATGGCGGACATGCAGCTGGATAAACTGGGAAAAAAACAGCTTACCGAGAGGCTGATCGAATATACCCGCCAGGTATACGAGCTGAGGGAGAAGGACCAGGGGCCCGATCAGATGAGGTTGCTCGAGCGTCTGGTAATGCTGAGGGTTATCGACGACCACTGGAAGGAACACCTGACCGCCATGGACCATCTGCGCCAGAGCGTGAGCCTGCAGTCGGTCAGGCAGATCGATCCGCTGGTGGTCTACAAGAAAGAGGGCGGGGCCTATTTCGACAGCCTGATGGCCGGCATACAGCACGATATCGTGCATACCGTCTTCAAGGTCAGCCTGGAGAAAAAGGAGGTCCCGGCGCGCAAGCCTTCGCCGGCGCCCGGCCAGAAGGTGGGACGCAACGATCCCTGCCCCTGCGGCTCAGGCAAGAAATACAAGCACTGCCACGGGAAGTGATCCCCGTCCTGTCACGGCAATTTTTCTCACACGTCATTGCGAGCGAAGCGAAGCAATCCAGTGTTTTCAACCGGGTCAATAGAAGATTGCCGCGTCGCCTGCGGCTCCTCGCAATGACCCGAAGACTACGTTGCTTTCTGCTTCTTGGCCTCTTCTTCCTGCAATATGCGGCGCATGATCTTGCCCACCATCGACTTGGGCAGCTCGGTCCTGAACTCCACGTGCCGTGGCACTTTATAGGCGGTCAGCCGGTCCTTGCAGAACGACTGGATCTCCTGCGGCGTGCAATCATGGCCGGGCTTGAGGATGATCCAGGCTTTGACGGCCTCTCCCTGCACATCGTCCTTCACGCCGGCGACGCTCACTTCCAGCACGGCCGGGTGCTGTGCGATCACTTCCTCCACTTCGGCGGGATACACCTGGTGGCCGCTGGGCTTGATCAGTTCCTTTTTGCGCGACGTGATGAATAGATATCCGTCCTCGTCCAGGTGGCCGATATCGCCAGTATACTGCCATTCGCCGCGGAACATCTCCGCCGTGGCATCGGGGCGGTTCCAGTAGCCCTGCATCAGGTGCGGCGCCTTCACAATGACCTCGCCGTCCTCGCCCGTTTTCAGCTCCTGCGTGCCGGTGTCGATATCGACGATCTTCATCTCAACATCGGGTGTAGGCATTCCCACCGATCCCTCCTTCCATTTCCCCACCACAGGGCCCATGACCAGTATGCCGGACTCGGTCAGGCCGTAGGCTTCCACGATCCTGCCGCCGGTTAGAGCTTCCCATCTTTTCTTGGTGTCTACCAGCAGCGGCGCCGCGGCCGTGATGCACATCTTGAGGTTGCTGAAGTCCATCTTGCCGGACTTTACATCAGGATGGTTCATCAGGGCGATAAAGAGCGTTGCCACACCGGGGAAGAAATTGGGCCGGGTCTTCTTGAATGTGGCCATCAGGTCCTTGATATCGCGCGGGTTGGGTATCAAAACGATGGGCACAGGCGGGTTAACGATGGTCGAGATGAGTATCCAGTTGCCCGCGCCGTGGAAGATGGGCATCAGAAGCACTGCCTTG
>JBAZLT010000068.1:0-7545 GCA_041650115.1 Dehalococcoidia bacterium
CCCTGACGCCGCAATGGTCCCAACAGGCGCTGGTCGGCCTGAGCGGCTGCCATACGATTTTCGCTGCGCCCACCGGCGAAGTGGTGGTGGGAGGCAGCATCTCGGATGCAAGAGTAGCCTATTCATCCGGCGCCGCGGCTTTCGCTGCAACCTCGTATTTGCCGTCTGCGGGCAACATACACACCGTCCTTGATTACAGGTTCAGCGACACGGCGGTTATATACGCGGCCGGCGACTCGGGTAACAGCGATATCTATTACTGGCTTACCGACTACAGCAGCGACTGGGATACCATGGGCGCACCCTCGTCCGGCTTCTGGGGCCTGGCCCAGATGGGCACGCTCTACGGAGCCTCTTCCTCGGGAGCCGGCTCCTCCGTCGATAGAACCCTCTATCCGGAAGCACTGGGACCCCCCAACATCGAGTGGGACACGCTGACCACGGGGCTGCCGGCGGGCGTGGCTTTCACGAGGGAACCCATCTCGCTCAAACTGTCGTCGGGCATTAATCTCTGGGCCATAGACAACAGGCCTTACGACTATGCCGCCGGCACAGGAAGATTGTGGACCTTCTGCGATTGTCTCTCTCCATCGCCCGTCTACAGCCTGCCGGCTCCTTCGCCGATACAGAAAGAGACTGCTCCAAAGCTATCTCCACCTCCCGTTCCCCGGAAACCTGCTCAGCAGACTGAGATCCCCGGCACCCCTGCACCGGGGCCGTCTGAAAACAAGCAGTCTCAGCCGCCTGCCGCAACTCCGCCTCCCGCGGCACCCCCGGCCGACAACGCCCCACAGCCCGCCGGCTCCGACAACAACACGTTCAACCCGGCCGCTATATTTGCCAATGATATCTTCGTATGGATATACCTTGTAATAATCATCCTGGTTATCGTGCTGATAATCGTCTTGATCGCGAGCTCGGTTTCGCGCAGGCACATTTAGCTGCCGGCACTATTTCAGGTGATTCCCCATTCAGGCCTCCGGCTGCGTATGGCGCAGCGCCCGGCGCCTGGCGATCACAGCCTGGGCGGCCTCGCGTCCGCGCTTGAGCGCGGTAAGATAGAGCGACCTGAGGTTTTCGGACTTGAGTTTCTCTCCTTTGGCGCACCACTGGTAGATGGCCTGTCCCACGGTATAAGTGCCGGCATAGGCCACCGCGATTTTGGGTATAACTCCATATGCAGGTATCAGACCGACCAGCATCCTGGCTGCCTGCCGCCAGAGAAAAGCGTTGCCCACCACGGCAGCCATCTTGGGGGCGGTTTCCCTCCAATCTCCTGTCAAGCCCATGGCCAGAGATATCTTGTAGGCCATAATGGCCTGGTTCTTGGTGAGTATTACAATATCCGCCACGTTGAGCGGCACATCGAGAAAAATATTTATCTCGGCCAGACCCGTGGCAAGGCTGTAGGTGCTGTTGACCATGCACGTATCATCGATCAGTTTGCGGCAAACGGTCTCGCGCAGCATGGGAATATTGCGCGCAAGCTGGATCTCGTGTCCCGGACAGGCGCGCAGCATGGCCGTCGCCAGCACTCCCGTGAGCGACTGGCGGTCGCCTGGATTTACGACCACTGCCTCGGCACCTTCCCAGTCCTGCCCGCCTGTTTGCACGGCCCCGCTGTCCCGGGGCAGGTCTGTCCGGCTGTAACAGACAACTACAGGTATTTTATCGCGCCGCAGCTGCTGGAAGACCTCCATCTCTCGCGAGTGCTGATCGTGTCCGCCGACCATGAGTATGGCCAGCGTGCACGTGCCGGGTGGGCTCTCGCCATCGAGGCTGTACTCGCGCACATGTGATACGAATCCGATCTCCTGCGCACACGGCCCGGACAGCAGCTGGCTTGTCAGCAATAATTTATCCACACCCTTCCCACCCAGCACCGCCAGATGAAAGGGCAATTCGGACTGTCGGCGTATGGCGTTAAGGTCCACCTCGCGCAGCAGCTTGAAACCGGCCAGCAGGTCAGGCCATTTCGGCATATGTGCCCTCCATAGCCTAAAGTGTAGCGCAACAGCGTCCCGACGGCTATAATCGGGCATCGGCGCCGTGTTAAAATCTGTATAAGGAGCATCGAATTTATGCAGGAAAAAAATATGCAGGCTATTCCACTCTCGATTAAAACAAACAAGAAAAAACTGCTGGCCGACCTGGACTTGCTGAAGGCAAAGGCGCTGGAGCTGGGGGCGGCAGGCGCCGAGGTCATCAGGGCCGACCGGCTCGTGGTGGACGAGCGCGTCAGGCTGAAATGCTTCATACCGCGCTGCCTGCGTGCCGGCGAGACGCCCAATTGCCCGCCGCATGCACCGGACCTAGATCTCGTCAGAAAAGCCCTGGCAAGATATTCTTACGGCATCCTGATCAAGACCCTGGTGGAGCCGCTGGAGGACTACGAGCCGGGCAAATCCAGGGACAACGGCGGCGCCGACCGCAGCCTGCTCTTTCATAAGAAGACGGCGGATATCGTCTACGAGATCGAGCGCATGGCTTACCAGCATGGATATGCGCTGGCCATGGGGCTGGGTGGGGGCTCGTGCAAGGATTATCTCTGCCGCGGCCTCATATGCCAGTTCAAGGACAGCGGAAGGTGCCGTTTTCCCCTCAGGGCCAGGCCGGCCATGGAGGCGCTGGGTATCGATGTGGTAGACATCATCGGCAAGGTGGGATGGAACGCCTACCCCCTGCTTGGCGATCCCAGCGAGATTCCCTGCGCCACCTCCGTGGGGCTGGTGCTGATCGACTGAAATAAGGAGGATGACATGGCCAGAAGTGCAATTGAGATAACCGAGGAGTTCCTGTCGGACGATCCCAAGAAATGGGGCAAGCTGGCAAGCGACATCACCTACAGGCGCCTGGAGCTGCTGCTGCTGCGCGATATATTGATGGAACTTAAGAGGTTGAGCCCGGCCAAACCGGGCTAAACTGTATCATCTTACCGGGATGAGAGGATGCTATCTGCGCAGGCGGCCCCGGTTGCCCCACCAGCCGCCGCCGTAAGCGGAGATGTCGATGATGAAGCCCAGTATGACCAGCGCCCAGGCGAATGGATTGGACATGCCCATGTACAGGTAGACGATGACATAGAACAACGCTGTGTAGGGAAGAAAGATTATACCCAGCAGTGGGATAATGAAGTTAGCGCCGAAAACCCTGGTTATCATATCTGAGAACAGCCACATGCAGACGAGTGCGAAGCGCGGGCCTATTAAAAGAAAAAGCGTGACAAAACAACACATGTTGCCTCCTCCTTGCCTGATGTACTGACGCATTATTATGACAGATTTTAATTTATTATTACAGTGATGTATCCTGATACATCAGTCCGGAATATGAAACAGCGATGTTTTAGAATATAGCGAATCATATGCTTGCAAACTGGAGAGCATCCCCTATGCTGGCGCTGGCCGCTTTGGTGGCAATCACCGCGGTCTGGGGTTACACGTTTACCATTGTGCAGTCCGCCGTTGAGCAGATGCCGGTCATGGACTTCATGGCCTGGCGCTTTGCCGCCGCCGCGCTGGCAATGCTTTTGATCAGGCCCGGGTGCCTGCGTGGCATCACACGCCTTGAACTGCTGCGCGGCGCCGCTCTGGGTATCGTGCTGGGGCTCGGCTATATTACCCAGACATACGGGCTGCTGTATGCCTCCGCGGCCGTATCCGGATTCATCACCGGCATGTTCGTGGTGCTGACTCCGGTTATGGCCTGGGTTATCCTGCGGCATAAAACCGATGGGAAGACCTGGCTGCTGGTCGGGCTGGCCACGGTCGGTGTGGCCCTCCTCAGCCTCAATGGGTGGGCGCTCGGCATCGGAGAACTGCTCACCCTCGCCTGCGCAGTGCTTTTCGCCATACACATCGTCGGCCTGGGGGAATGGTCCCCCCATTACGATCCCTACAGATTTGCCTTCCTGCAGATTGCCACCGTCGCCGTGATCTCCATTCCGGCTGCCCTTCCGGGCGGCTTCACCCTGCCGCCGAGCGGGGAGGTCTGGATAACTATCGGGATTACAGCGATATTTGCCACCGCGCTTGCCTTTGTGGTGCAGACCTGGGCCCAATCCCTGGTATCCCCCACGCGGGCCGCCATTGTGATGACCATGGAGCCCGTGTTCGCCGGCCTGTTCGCCGTCGTCATCGGCGGAGAGCAGCTGACCTTCAGGACGCTGCTGGGAGGGGCCTGCATCGTGGCAGCCATGCTCATCATCAATCTGAGGTCCGTGCGAGCCTCTCCGGGCGATGCTTAACTCCCTGTAATGCTCAGTTTGCCCTGCATCAACATGAGGCAGCTTTTGTATTATACTGTTATCTAGATTTGAATTGGAGCGACAACATATATGATGAAACGTTCCTCCGTCCTCGTATACGTGTTACTCACCTGCCTGGTGCTCTGCATGTTTATCATGTCCGGCGCCTGCTCCAGGCAGGAGCCTGAGGGATTTGCCGTTTACCTGACCGAAGGGGAGGTGCCTCCTTCGCAGATGGAGATGCTCAGCCATGTCAATATCGCAGGACAGCCCGTCATCTCGACCAGGGACATAATCTCCTACAACGTCATAACGCATGAGATATTGCTCACTGCGGACGCATTCGACCGCGTCTCCCGCCTGGATGTCCCGGTCAGGGGCAGGTCGTTTGTAGTCTGCGTCGACCGTCAGCCTGTTTACTGGGGAGCCTTCTGGACGCCTATCTCATCCCTGTCGTTTGACGGCGTCACCATAATGAAACCGTTCGGTTCCGATGACTCTAAAGTTATTCAGCTCAGCCCCGGTTACCCGACCGCGTCCTTCTATAAAGGCCAAGACCCCAGGAATAGTTTGGAAGTGATAAGGTCGCTGCAGCAGGCGGGCAAATTGTCGATCGTAACATCATCGTCTCCGGTGGACAGGCTCCCCCGTTCCCTTAAAGGATACGAGCTTTATTCCTGGCCCGTTAACGGACTGTGGCATTTCGCGCTGGTTACGGGCACCAACCGGGAGAAGACGCTGGATGAGATAATCAGCACGGAAAACATCATCTCCCAGGATGGGTGGGTACATGTGCATGCGGTGGGATTGGATGCGATTAAAACCCTGCTGGCCCGAGTACCCCAGAACGAATATATTTCCTGGATGGGCAAGCTGCGTTCGCAACAAATGCTGCAGGACGGGGTAAACATCGCGCTCCCCGCTTCATCGGTCATCGATAGAATAAAAGAATATGCTACGGAATACGGCCTGAATCTTACAGTAATATCTCCCTAGCCTGTGAATCATCATTCTACCCCAGTCAGGGAGCGATGCCGGGTCACCACATATGCACCCATTTTTTAATCTCTGTCATAATTAGAATGGTCTTTTTCTCAACACCCTCAAGAGAATTGACACGACTATTGAGAAATTCCGAAAAAGTTTCAATTGATTCAAACCACGCCCATACGCCTATATCATAATTGCCGGTCGCCAGAAGCACCTGCCTGACTTCATTCATCTCGGAAAAATAGTCTGCAATGCGATTGAGCGCAGCGTTATCCACTTTCAGGGCTATTACCGAGGTAACCATCTTGCCTGTACGGACGTTGGGGAAAGCCTGAATATGTATTATACTGGCGCTCAATAGATTACTAATCCTGCGCCTGATGGTGGCAGGACTGATATTGAGACTTTTAGCCAGGCGGGCGTTGCTCTCATGCGCATTCTTTTCCAGCGCAGTAACAATTTTCAAGTCGGTATCGTCCACCGGTTTCCCGGTTGTTTGAGCACTTCCTCGAGTACGCGGCAAATTAATAAAAGCATATTTCCTGTATTCTGTGCAGATAGCTGTATTCGTTTCCAGCACACCGTTCATTGTGTACAGCACTGTATTTAAGAATCTGGAATACGCTTCCACAGTGACAAACCAGCAGACCATAATCATGTTGTAGTAGCCGGCAGCCAGGGCCAGAAATCCCACTTCTTCCTGCCTGACCAGGAGTTCGGCCGTACGTGTGATTGAGCTGTTCTCAACTTTCAATAATATTGCCACCGTTAAGGAGGTCCTGGCGCGATTGATCTGTACCGCCTGGATGCGTATGATGTTATCCCTGATCAGCCTGTTTATTCTGCGCCTGACCGTCGGCGCACATATATTCAGCGCCTCAGACAACTCCCTGCTGCTCTTGGAGGCATCCTTCTCCAATGCAGCGATTATTTTTTTATCGATCTCATCTATGTTCTTCATCGTTTTTATCAGTACCATATACTACTTGTTTTGCAGAAGAAATGATCAATTCGATCATCTTTGATATCAATTGCACAATTTTACTATATATTAATGAACAAATCATTGACTTGCTAAAAAACAGTGCTATTATGCAAACATCGTCAACAGTCAATTTCGAAGGCAAAATACGACGATAGTGTATTCAGTGTGCATCGGGTGAATGAACTCATTACTTGACGATATCAGGGTTTTAGACCTGACTGATGAAAAAGGCTTTCTCTGCGGTCGCATACTCGCCGAGATGGGCGCCGACGTCATTAAAATTGAGAAACCGGGAGGCGACGACGCCCGCAGAATAGGGCCCTTTTATCATGATGATCCTGATCAGGAAAAGAGCCTGACCTGGTTCGCTTACAATTTTAACAAACGTGGTATAACTCTGGATATCGCTTCCAGTCAGGGATGGCCCATCTTCCTCAAGTTAGCTAAAAAGGCGGACATCGTCATCGAATCATTCCCTGTGGATTATATGCAGAAGATAGGTCTTGATTATGTCGTACTCAAAACGCTTAATCCACGCATCATCATGACCTCGATATCGCCTTTCGGACAGACCGGCCCCTATAAGGACTTCTCAGCTTCCGATATCGTCGTGCAGGCCATGAGCGGCTATCTGCATCTTTGCGGGGACCCCGATCACCCCCCCATGCGTATAAGTATCCCCCAGGCGTACCTTCATGCCGCCGGCGAAGCTGCCATAGCCACTATGGTTGCCCTTTATCACCGGGAAAACAGCGGTGAAGGGCAGTACGTGGACGTCTCGGCGCAGCAGAGCATGGTAAGGAATACGGTAAACGCAGTTCCTCTCTGGTTGACCTACGGTGAGATACTGGAAAGGTCCGGAGCATTCAGAGTCGGTCTGGGCAAAAACCTGCGCGCGCGACAAACCTGGGCCTGCAAGGATGGATTTGTGAATTTCCTCTTCGTCGCGGGAATACTGGCGTCGGTGGCCGGATCATCGGGACTGGCAGACTGGCTGAAGGAAGAGGGTATTCCGACCGATTATGAAAACAGGTTGAAGGATTTCGATATATCCAGATTCACACAGGAAGAGTGGGAGGAGATGGAGGCGCCGGTAGCGAAGCTGTTTCTAAGATATACCAAACAGGAGCTGTTCGACCAGGGAAATAGAAGAAGAGTCAGCATCTGCCCGGTCCATTCACCTCAAGAAGTTGTGGATTACCCCCAGCTGGAATCAAGGGGATTCTGGACGGACGTCCGGCACGAGAAGCTGGATGCTGCAATCAAGTACCCCGGAAGCTGCATCAGGTTTTCAAACCTGCCGGCCCCCGGGCTGCGCCGGGCG
>JBAZLT010000069.1:0-7457 GCA_041650115.1 Dehalococcoidia bacterium
CGAGCCTTGACCTCCGCTATATCCATGCATTGAGGCTGGATGGGGTGCATGCCGTCGAATCCGGCATCGGCCATCCGGTCCATAATGCGCCACAGCTTACCGTCCGAATGCTTGATCACCTTCAGCCCGCGCTTGTGCACGAAATCATTGATCTCTTTATGGTAGGGATAGAGATACTCCTCGTAATGGGCCGGCGACATAATGGTCGCGTAGTTATGCGCCAGATCGCTTACCAGTGCTATGGCGTCCGCACCCAGACCGATGGCACGGTCTATCGCCTCCAGTATGTAGTCCGTGCAGATGCGCGCCAGGTCCTTTACAAAAGACGGATTCTCGACATAGAAATACAGCAGCTTCTGCATGCCGCCCATCATAGCCCAGCTTTCACGAAAAGGTCCTGTCATATGAAAAACGTGCGCAACATCCGGTCCCAGTTTCTCTCTGGACAGCATCAGCATGAGGAATTCCGTCTCCTGCGGCCGTGCAAGCTTCAATTTCTTAAGGTCCCCGGGCCCGGCCACAGGGCCTTCAACGGGTATACCGTCACCCTCCCTGTCTACATAAAGCACCCTTCCCCAGGCGTCCTTAATATGCTTTTCATCGATCGGTTCACGTGTATAGAGGTGGATGGATGTCAGCCCATCAAGCTCCAGTTTGCGGGCGACCATATAGAGCAGATCGAGCAACCGTAGCTTCTCCTCGAGCGTCATCTGGTGCACCAGTTTCACGGGAGGCACGTCATCGGTAAAGAGACGCCCTATCTTGATGATCGACTCTTCGTTAAAGGCGAGCTCCCATACGGGAACCCTGTCCGGCTGGCCGCCTGCAAGCGCCGTGAGAAATCGTTCTTTACCGTTCATAATTCGATATCAGTGACTGAGGCAGGTAATGTATTTAAAACTATTGGTGTGAGGTAGAGTGAAATATATACGGCGGATGATGCTTTGTCAAGGAATAAGCCTTCATCAGTTCTGCCTGTTAAAAGACATACCCATCTGCTTATAATCCGGCGATACGCTAAATTGACCCATTGCAAGCCCGTTACTATAATTGCCTTAAGCAAGGGAGGTATTTGAAAATGATCAGGAAGGCTGCGGGACTGATTTTTTTGGTTATCGCGGTACTGCTCTCCGGCTGCATTCAGCCCGCGGGCAGCAGTGAAAAAGCGCTGGAGAGTCCGGGTGGACCGTTGAAGTACGTTGCTGTGGTGGACCTGGAACAGGAGACCAATGCGTTCTCACCCGTCAAAACCACGCTCAAGGATTTTCAGGCACGTGATCTTCACTATGGCGCTGACATGATAGCTCCCAGCCTGGAGCAGAGAGACCAGGTGGCAGGATTTCTGAAGGCGATTGAAGATTACGGCAAAGGCAGCATTATAGTTGTGCCCATCATGGAGGCCAAGGCGGCATCCGGCGGCCCGATAGAGAAGGACGTCTACAACGGCTTCAAGAACGAGATAATGACAAGGCTGCGCAATGCCGGAAGGCTGGACGGCATTTACCTTTCTCTGCACGGCTCGATGGGAGTAGAGGGACTGATCGATCCCGAAGGCGATCTTTTACAGGCCGTTAGAGACCAGTTCGGCGATCAAATCCCGGTCGGCACCTCGTATGACCAGCATGCCAATATGACGGAGAAAAAGGCCACGCTTGCCACGTTTATTGTGGGATACAAGACCAACCCGCACCGCGATTTTTTCAACACCGGGTATACCAGCGGTAAAATCATGGCCAGGACCTTGCTGGGCGAGATACACCCCACCATGGTAGTGGATAAGCTGCGGCTGCTGCGCGGCGGCGGAACCATGATGGATTTCCTGCCTCCCATGGATAGTATATTCAGCCGCATGAGAGAGATGGAGAAATCGCCCTCCGTTCTCTGCGTATCCAACTTCCTGGTGCACCCGTTTCTGGATGAACCGGAGCTGGGGTGGAGCACGGTAGCGGTCACGGACAATGACCTGGAGCTGGCAAACAGGCTGGCGGACGAGATCGCCGACCTCGACTGGTCGGTGCGCGGATACAAGGTGACGCAGAAGATACTATCGCCGTCCGAGGCGGTCAAGGCTGCGCGCGACAGCTGGCTGGAGCGGCTGCTGGGAACCACCATGTTCTGCGATCTGTCCGACACGGTGGGCACGGGCAGCCCGGGCGAGAATACCTGGATACTCAAGGCGCTGGCTGAAGAGGGGCCCGACCTGATCTCATATGTTAGCGTGAGGGACGCCGAAGTTGTGCAACAGCTCTGGAATACACCGCTCGATCAGGAGGTAACCGTCACGGTTGGAGGCAAGCTGGAGAAGGTCTACAACAGGCCTTATACATTTACAGGGCAGCTTATCTTCAGGGGGGAGGGCAGGGACGGCACAAAATCCAGCGGCAGGGCCGTTGTGATCAGGAACCGGGGCACTCATCTGATTGTGACCGAGGAGGCGCCCAATACCTACTTTCCCAGCTTTTTCACCAGCCTGGGCCTGGACCTGATGAAAGCGGACGTGGTCGTGGCCAAGAACCTCTTCCCCTTCCGCATCAGATTCCTGCAGTACAACCGCAAGACCTTCAACGTGGTGAGCGCGGGCACGACCAATATCGACGTCTTTCAGATCGACTATAAAAATATCACCCGTCCCATTTACCCTCTTGACGAGGTCGAATCCTGGCAATGGAAAAAATGGGAAAATCCGCTGCAAAACAAACAATAATGAATTGAGAGGATGGGATCATGAAAGATAATAAAGTCAATGCAACAGAAGCTGCAGCGCCGGCCGCGGCGGGCAGGTGGAACTGGGGAGCCTTTATTATGACCTGGATATGGGGACTGGGAAACGGGACATATATAGCGCTGCTGGCATTGGTCCCGGTGGTAAACCTTGTTATGGCCATTATACTGGGGATCAAAGGAGGAAAATGGGCCTGGCGTAACAGGCGATGGGACAGCATCGAGCATTTCACCCGCGTCCAGGGGCTCTGGACGGCCTTCGGTTTCGGGCTTCTGACCGGGTGCCTGCTTGCGCTGGCAACCGTCATTATCCTGCTGGTGATAACTTTCAACAGTGTTTTCATGTAGCAACATATCGGGCGACAGGATATAAACCATGAAATGCCCCGTCTGCAATATAACAACAACCGCAGTCGAGTTCGACAAGATCGAGCTCGATTATTGTACGGCCTGCCACGGCATCTGGTTCGACAAAGGCGAGCTGGAGCTGCTGCTGGACACGTTGAGCGGGGGAACCGCGAGGGGACTGACATCCAACCTTGCCCGAAAGCCGGCCAAGACCCTATCCGAGAAGAGCAGAAAATGCCCTATCTGCTTGAGGAAGATGAGAAAAATCGATGCGGGGTCAGGCAACGAGCTGATTGTCGATGTATGCGACTGCGGACACGGGCTCTGGTTCGACGGCGGGGAAGCCGGCGCCCTCGTCGAACAATTGAGAATCACTCAGCCCGATACGGATGATCCGCTTTATAAGACTCTTTTCTTCATCAGAGATATCTTTCAGGCCAGGCCTGCTGCGACAGGCAAATCATAATACGGGAGGTAACTGCAAATGTGGATCGCGATCCTGGTCATAATCGGCATTGCCATTGTCCTGGTTCTGATAATCGCCGGTATTTACAACGGGCTGGTGGGCGCGCGGAACCAGGTTAAAAACGCCTGGGCGCAAATCGACGTACAGCTAAAAAGACGGCATGATCTCATACCCAACCTGGTCGAGACGGTTAAGGGCTACATGCAGCATGAGAGAGGCACTCTCGAAGCCGTGACTAATGCCAGGAACATGGCTGTCAAAGCGGTGGACAGCGGTGTGGCTGCGCAGGCCAAAGCGGAAGGGGAGCTGAGCCAGGCTCTGAGCAGGCTGTTTGCCGTGGCAGAGAATTATCCGGACCTTAAAGCCAGCCAGAATTTCCTGGCCTTGCAGGAGGAACTAACCTCGACGGAGAACAAGATAAGCTTCGCCCGTCAGTTCTACAATGACTCCGTTATGCAGTACAACAACAAGATACAGATGTTCCCCTCCAATATCATAGCCTCCATGGGCAACTTCAAAGAGGGAGAGTTCTTTGAAGTCACTGCGACAGTCGAACGCGAGGCGCCTAAAGTAAGCTTCAGCTAACCGCTGCCGTCCATATCATGTGGGAACAGATCAGGGATAACCAGGTCAGGTCGATCGTGCTCGTCACGGCCATGGGCATCATGCTGCTGCTGCTCGGCAGCTTCCTGGGCCAGGCGCTGCTGGGTGACTGGTCATTAGGCCTCATTCTCGCCCTCCTGATCTGGATTGTGATGACGCTGGTGGGATATTTCCAGGGGGACAGCATACTGCTTTCACTCTCCAATGCCAGGAAAATCGGCCCCGATGATATGCCGCGAATTTATAATGTGGTGGAGGAGATGAAGATCGCCTCGGGCCTGGAAAAGATGCCGGACATCTATATCGTCGATGACCCTGCGCTCAACGCATTTGCCACCGGACGCGATAAAAACCACGCTTCGCTGGCTGTTACCTCCGGCTTACTTCAGAAGCTCAGCCGCGATGAACTGCAAGGTGTCGTCGGGCATGAGATCGCTCACATGAGAAACAGGGACGTTCTGCTCATGGCGCTGTGCAGCGTACTGCTGGGAACGATCGTCATTATCGCCTGGTACGGCTCACGCGTTCTATTCTTTGCGGGAGGCACCAGGCGGAGCTCTTCCGGCGGAGGAGGTGCGCAGATAATCATCCTGCTGGCAGCCGTTGTCTTCATGGTTCTCGCCCCTATTATGGCGCAACTGATCTATCTGGCTATCTCGCGTAAAAGGGAATACCTGGCTGACGCATCATCGGCGCTCTATACCAGGTACCCCGAGGGACTGGCTTCAGCGCTGGAAAAGATCGCTGCTTCAACAGAGCAGCTTAAATCCGCCAACAGTGCCACCGCCCCGATGTTCATAATCAATCCGTTTCGCAAGAGCGGAAGGATGGCTGAAGACCTCACCAGTACACACCCCCCTATCTCGGAGAGGATTCGCATTCTGCGCGCCATGGCGGGCAATATATCGCTGGCCGGTTATGAGGCCGCCTACAACCAGGCACACAAGGGAAGTGGAGGCGTTATCCCCCGTTCGGCATTGGTTTCCGGCGATAGCACAGTCCAAATCGATCAGGCAAGCACAGCCGTAACTCAAGCCGAAAAAGAGAGGGCCCGCGAGGCATCGGACGTACTGTGGAAACTGCACAATTACCGGGAGGTCACCTGTAACTGCGGCCTCAAATTCAAGATACCCCCGGATTTCAAGGGCGGCAGCTTCACCTGCCCGCGCTGCAATACCACCCACACGCTATAGTTTAGCTCAAGCCCGATAGTCCGCTCGGGCAGGACTTCAATCTGCATTAATCAGGCGAACCCACAGTCTCAAACTGTTCAACCCTACGGCTGCAGGCCATTCTACCGAAAACACGTTTCTATGACTATTAAACATGTCCATCCGTTCACATAAAAACTCAAGGAGGTCCGCCCTGAACAGGGCGGACCTCCTTGAGAGTTTGCTTTAAAAAGCTTTAATTCTTGTCTTAATTCTAATCGTTGACCTGTGTCAAATTCATCTTATTCCAGATGGTGAAGTCGTTTGCAGTTGAAGCGCCGCCTTCCACGCGAATTACAAGATAACACTTCTGTCCCTCGTAATCGCTTAAATTGACATCCCAGTCTTCAAAGGCCCCGGGTGTGGAGACCTTCTTGCTGGCTATCCAGGTCACGTTGTCGTTGAGGTCCTTAAGACCAACCTTGATGGTCACGCCATCGCTTCCGATCGAATTGCTTGTCAGGCCTACCCTGGATATGAAATGCAGCTTGGCAGGAATTTTCAGGGCGGCAATCTTGGATGCGCTGGTTATACCTTCGGAATAAAAATAGCCGTAGGTGCCCTGCATCCAACCCCCCGGTACCTGCGGAGGGATGATCTCCAGCTGCGGTGTCATCTCCATATTGGCATTTGGCACCGGAAAATGTGCGCCGTTCAAACTATTCTCGCTTCCCGGATCGGGGATTTCCCCGCTGTTGGTACGCCACAGGGCGAGATTAGATACTCGCAACAGGTCGTAATCCCATAGTATGCCGACCAGCGTGACCTTGCAGTTATTGTTCTCGATTGTCTCACCGGCTTCGCTCTTGGCATCGGCGCATACCTTGACCTTATCGTTCTGCAATCGCAGTTCGATGTAGCCTGCCGGATTAACATTGGCTGCCTCCGGTGTGCTCAAATTCCGATTGTACGGCCATTCGTAGTTGTAGAATTCAAGCGTCCTCTGCTCTCCAGGCTTCAAAACGTCAACGAAGCTGGAGCCGCCCAAAGTCGGCATGAGGTCGTTCACATAGAGATACGTGTCGGTCTTGGGCGAGTCCGCAGTCCCTATGTTCTTAACGGTATATTTAACTATTAATCCTTCCAGCCAGACCTTGGTTATAACCAGGTCAGGGGTTCCGCCAACCGGCGGTGCGGGAGACGTGGGTGGAGCGGACGTAGCCGGTGTCTCAGGCTTTGCAGGTTCCCCGCTCGGTGCGGGCACTGCGGCGCAGGCTGATGTGAGCGCCAGGGTCAGGACAATAAACAATGCCAGGAATGAGTACATACGGAAATGCTTCATGATTGATAAACCCTCCTAATAAATTCTGTTGCTAGAAATAAAACGCATGAATATTCTAAAAGTTTATGCGGCCTGAGGAAAGCGTCAAACGTACAACCACATGATCCTCTAATAGACTCGGCGCCTCAGGATCTGGTATATAATGCCGAATGAAATAATAATCAAGCCGGAAATTAGTAAGGCCGTAATGCCCTGATAGGGCACCGGGTCTGCCAGCCTTTTTATCAGAATTCCGATCAATGCCCAGTCCACCACCAGCCCAAAATAAATATCCCTTCGCCAGAGGACGAAGATCAGTGCTATAGCTATGCCGATGGTAATAACGGCTATCGTCCAGAATTGTCCGCCCGAACCAAACATGTCCCAGCCGGAGGCTGCAAGTAAAACAGTTGCATTGGCAATTGTCGCCATGCTGATCCATCCCAGGTAAAGGCTAAAAGGAAGATGCACCAGATATTTCTCGCTCATTGATGCATTCGACCTGCCGATCGACAGGCGCAGGTAAATTACGACCAGACAGGTCAGCAGCAATATCATCAGTCCAATAGACAGGTTGAGCATTTGATAATGCCAGGCAAAGATCCATGCCATGTTGACCAGGCAGGTCACAAAAAATAGTACGCCGATACTGCTGATAAAAGAGCGTTGCAGGTTGTTTCTTAAAGCGACTATCAGGCTGTAAACAACAAAGATGAACAGCATAATATAGATCAGTCCCCAGATGGCAAAGGTCAGCCCCGCCGGCACAAATAGATTCGGGTACTGATCGGACAACTGCCCGGTGGTCTTATTGTTTATTGGGAGGGCATTGGCCAGGTAATTTACA
>JBAZLT010000070.1:0-7378 GCA_041650115.1 Dehalococcoidia bacterium
GATAGGACCGGTGCCGTTAACCGGCGCCAGGGTTGTCATACCGTATGCAACCACTACCTATACTCTCACAGCATCGAACCTGTCAGAAAGCAGCACGGCGAGCGCGACGGTAGCAGTTCTGGCAAGGCTTCAAGCGCAGCCCGGAAGCGACAACACTTTAGTCTTGAACATAGTTCCGTATGAAAGCGGATCGCTGACCAAGAGCGGCGCCAGCTACACCCGTTCAAGCGCTGTATGTGCAGGCGATAATCCCCAGAACCAGGCTGTGCGGGCATTCCTGAGCTTTGACCTGACAACACTGCCTCCCACCGCCGTGGTCAGCAAGGCCGTTCTTGATCTTACGGGTTACTCGATCGTGGGCAATCCTGTTTTCAGCAGCGCCCGCTGGGGCAATATGGGTGCTCTTGAGATATACCAGTATCAGTACGGATCGATGGGAAGCCTGGGCAGGGTGGCCTACGAGTCTGCAGCGCCCGGGGTGGGCAGCGTGAAGCTGACGAGCGCACAGGAGACTGCACCGCTGCTGGTCGATGTAACACAGGATGACCAGGGCAGCAACGTAGTGCAGAAACTCCTTGCAGGTGCGCAGGGAAGGTGCCAGTTCAGGTTGGGTTTCTTTACCTCTACCAACTGGGACAGTGTAGCCGATATGGTCTGTCTGGACAGGGCTGTATTGAGGATCACATACAGCGTGCCCTGAGTATCAGGCGCTTTTGATTTCTTCTAGATCAAAGCGGAAGTTCTCGATGACCGGGTTGGCCAGCAGCTTCTTGCACATATCCTGTATCTCGGCCCGGGCCTTTTCCATGTTGACGGCTTCGATTTTTATCTCGATATATTTGCCCGCCCTGACCTCCGCCACGTTTTTAAAATTAAGGGTATGAAGCGCGCCTTTGATAGTCAGACCCTGCGGATCGTTAACCGTCGGCTTGAGGGTTATATAGACTTTAGATAAATACATTTTTAAACTTCCTCCCGGTCAGCAGTATATATGCATCGCGGTAGCGCTCCGTCGTGGCTGCAACGACGTCCGCAGGCAGCGCCGGCGCGGGCTTTTTTGGGTTCCAGCGGGAGGCAATCAACCAATCTCTAACCGGCTGTTTATCAAAGCTTGGCTGGGATTGCCCCGGCTCATACTGGCCGGCATCCCAGAACCGGCTTGAGTCCGGTGTGAGCGCTTCATCGATCAGCATCAGTTCCTTATCGTGAAAACCGAACTCGAATTTTGTATCGGCAATAATAATGCCGTGCTTCAGAGCGTATGAACGCGCGTAATTATACAGTTCCAGGCTCTTGCTTTCGATTTTATGGGCTGTCCTCTCCCCCACCATATCAACCAGCTCTCTGATCGTCATGGGCAGGTCATGGCCGACCTCGGCCTTGGTAGTAGGTGTAAAAATCGGCTCCGGCAGCTCCTGGCTTTCCTTGAGACCCCTGGGCGCCTTTCTGCCGTTGATGGTGCCTTTTTTCTGGTATTCGGCCCAGGCGGAACCGGCGATGTATCCTCTTACGACACATTCCACAGGTATTCGCTCAGCTTTCAGCACAGCCATGGAGCGGCCGAGCAGAAATTCGGGCAGAGGCCTTTTCCAGGGGGAATATTTGGTCAGAGCCCTGCGGCTCTCAATGGATTCGACCATATGATTATGTATTATATGGTAGGTTTTTCCGAACCAGAAAGCTGATACCTGGTTGAGCACTATCCCTTTATCCGGTATACCGTTGGGAAGCACGACATCGAATGCCGAGATGCGGTCGGTCGCGACTATCAGGAGCCTGTCCCCGACCTGGTAGGTGTCCCTGACCTTGCCCTTTCCATACAGCGGCAGTTTCAGGGAGCTTTCGAATAAAATACTCAAGATATAACTCCTATCTCTTAGTCTGCGATTTGCGCGTTTTCCTGAGCAACCCAAGGCGCTCAAATACGGTATCGATATGTTTAAGAAAACGCCTGTAGTCGAACAGATCATTCAGTTCCTTTGCGCTCAGGCGGCTGGAAACATCGGGATCTGCTTTCAGCAGCTTGAGAAAGGGAGTGCTTGTTTTCCATGCTTCCATGGCATTGCGCTGTGTAAGCTCATAGGCTTTCTGGCGACTGAGGCCTTTATTCACCAGGGCAAGCATGACATTCTGCGAAAACACCAGCCCCTGGGTCAATTCGAGATTACGTTTCATATTGTCCGGATATACCTGCAGACCTTTCACGACGCCGGTGAACAGGTTCAAAATATAATCGAGGATGAAACAGGCGTCGGGGAGAATGATGCGCTCATTGGACGAGTGGCTGATATCGCGTTCATGCCAGAGCGCTATATTCTCCAGTGCGGTTACAGAATAACCGCGAATCAGGCGCGACAATCCACAAACTCTTTCGCAGAGCTCGGGGTTGCGCTTGTGCGGCATGGCGGATGAACCGGTCTGGCCTATGGAAAAAGGCTCTTCCGCCTCGAGGATCTCCGTTCTCTGCAGGGCCCTGATCTCGGTGGCAAATTTTTCGAGAGAGCCCGCGGCGACAGCGAGTGTAGTCACAAACTGTGCATGACGATCTCGCTGGACGATCTGGTTTGAGATAGGAGCGCTGGCCAGTCCAAGTACGGCGCAGGCCGCGGCCTCGATGTCCGGCGGCACCGTGGCATATGTGCCTACCGCTCCCGAAATTTTACCAACACTAATAGCCGTGCGGGCTTCTTCCAGCCGGGTATAGTTGCGTTTCATCTCCTGCGCCCACAGGGCCATCTTAAGTCCGAACGTTATCGGCTCGGCATGGACACCGTGAGTGCGGCCTATCATGATGGTGTCCTTGTTGGAAACCGCCCTGTCCTCAAGCACCGCTATCAACTGCGCCATGTCCTCCAAAAGCAGGTCGGCAGCCTCGCGAATCTGCAGCGCCTGCGCGGTGTCTATGATATCCGAAGAAGTGAGACCGAGGTGAATATAGCGCGAATCCTGGCCCACGGTTTCGCCTACCGCATTCAGGAATGCGGTCACATCGTGGTGCGTAACCTTGAGTATCTCCGCCATGCGATCGAAATCAACGCTGGCCTTTTTAATATTGGGCAAAGCTGACCTGGGTATGCGCCCGGCATCCGCCCAGGCTTCGCATACGGCGATTTCGACCAGCAGCCATTTGTCGAACTTGTTTTTGTCCGACCAGATTTTTTTCATTTTGGGGCGCGAATAGCGTTCAATCATATCTACCTGCCTACACCTCAGCCAGCCTGCGTTTATAATCTGCAAAGGCTTTTTTAATCTCTTCGAACTTAACTCCCAGAATCTGTACGGCCAGCAGGGCGGCGTTCTTAACTCCGGCCGTGCCTATACCCGTGCAGGCAACCGGAACACCGCCGGGCATCTGCACAATTGAGTAAAGAGAGTCGATACCTTTCAAATCGCTGGTGGGCAGGGGCACCCCTATGACCGGCAAACTCGTCCATGAAGCGATCACGCCCGGCAGATGTGCGGCGCTGCCCGCTGCGGCTATGATAACCTCATAGCCCCTGGAGCCTGCTTCCAGGGCGTACTGCCGTACCCTATCCGGTTTGCGGTGAGCGGACAAAATATCGATATCGTATGCTATTTTAAATTCCTTAAATATTTCGAGGGCGGGTTTTATATACTCCTCATCCGTCTTGCTCCCTATCACGATACCAACCAGAGCCATCAGTTCACCTCCCTCGCCGCGATATCCCTGCGGAAATGGCATCCCTCAAAGTTGATGAAGGGGATATTGCGATATACCTTTTCGCGGGCCTCTTTCAGGGAGCGGCCGGTGGCCGTTACAGTCAAGACACGGCCTCCGCTGGTGACTATTTTACCTCCGCTGCGTTCCGTTGCTCCCGCGTAGAATATATTGATGTCTTTTTCCAGTTTGTCGGATATACCGATGGGCAGGCCGGTGTGGTAGCTGCCCGGGTATCCGCCCGAGGCCATGACCACGCCCACACATGCATCACCGCTCCATTCGATTTTAGCACGGTCAAGCCTGCCTTCCAGCACAGCCAGCATTATCTCCACCAGATCGCTTTCCAGCCTCGGCAGTATCACCTGCGTTTCAGGATCGCCAAAACGTGCGTTGAATTCGAGCACCCTGGGCCCCTGCTGCGTGATGATCAATCCTGTGTAGAGGACACCTTTGTAGGGAGCGCCTTCTCTGGCCATGGCGGCAACGGTAGGACGGATAACATTGTTCAATACCTGCGCGGTCATATTCTGATTGAAAAAACCGGGCGGGCTGTAGCTGCCCATTCCGCCGGTATTGGGGCCGCGGTCGTCATCGTAAACTCTTTTATAGTCGCAGGCCGGGACCATGGGGACCACGTTTATGCCGTCGCTGAAGGCCAGCAGGCTCACCTCTTTGCCGAGCAGGCATTCCTCGACAACGACCGTATCGCCCGCTGCTCCGAAAGCACGTTCCTGCATAATCGAGTTGAGCGCAGCCAGTGCTTCGTCCAGGGTTTTTGCCACGGTTACGCCCTTGCCGGCGGCCAGCCCGTCGGCTTTAACCACTATGGGCATATCCTGCGTTTTGATATACTTTTCGGCCTCGCTGAAGTTGGTGAAGGTTTGGCCCCTGGCACAGGGAACATTGTTTCTCTGCATGATATCGCGGGCAAAGGCTTTGCTGGATTCGAGGCGGGCGGCAGCCCTGGATGGTCCGAAAACAGGTATGCCGGCCTGGTTGAACAGGTCTGAAATCCCCGCAGCCAGGGGAGCCTCGGGGCCGACGACAGCCAGTCCGATCCCGAGCTCGCGTGCCCTGGCAACTATAGCAGGGATATCGCTAAGAGGGATGTCCAGGTTGCTGGCGAGATTGCCGGTGCCGGCATTTCCCGGAACGGCGTAAATAGAGTCGACGAGGCTGCTGCGGGCAATCTTCCATACGAGGGTATGTTCACGCGCCCCGTTGCCGATAACCAGTACCTTCAAACCGGAGTCTCCACCGCAATCTATGCAGTTATTTTCTTGACTATGTTACGTTTGCTGCTCTTGGTTTTGCCGCGATTTTTTTTAGCGGCCTTCAGCTTTGGTTTGTGTGCCATTTTCTCACTACCTTAACTCTTTATTCAGTTTTTCCGCCTGTACGGGATCCAGCAAGCTCAGAATATGGAGAAGCCTTGCAACATTAGTTTTTTTATCTTCGAGAATCTGTTCTATGGTGTCGGCGGCATCTTCATTTTCGATCATCTCAACCTGTGCTTCATACTCGTTAATTGATTTGAGCTCGGCCATCAGGTCATCGCGAATCATCTCGAGGTCCATTGAACTCTCGATTACTTCCTCCTGTTCTTCGAAAGAATCAAATGCCATAATATCCTTCGGGAGCAAAACCACATGGGGTAGCAACCTGTAAAAATTCTCTACCGTCTCTGTAAAATCGCCTAAAAAGTATATATTTTCAGTCGTTTTTAATCAAGAGACGGCAGATGTCAGTGGGCGTCCGGGACGACTTTGAGCAGCCCCTCTTTAAGCGAATCCATTACTTCGGAGCTGTACCGCTCAATGTGGCCTTCGTCGCAGAGGGCGGCAAGGTGGGGATCAACCGGTATTCGGGCCAGCAACGGTGCGCCGGCCGCCCTGGCCATCTCCTCGCCGCGGCTTTTACCGAAAATCTCAATATTCTTCTTGATTTCCGGGACATGCAGATAGCTCATATTCTCCACCACGCCCAGCACCTTTTTATTCATCTGGCCGGCCATCCTGACGGCTTTCTTAACTATCATGGTGGTGAGGTCCTGCGGGGTGAAGACAATGATGATGCCGTTGACAGGCAGTACCTGCAGGGCTGTCAGAGGCGCATCGGCCGTGCCCGGCGGCAGGTCCACCACCATATAATCCAGATTGCCCCAGAGGACATCCTCCCAGAATTGAGTGATAGCTTTGCCAATCAGCGGACCCCTCCAGATCACAGCATCCTCTTCTTCGGGCAGGAACAGGTTTATCGAAATGACCTGGATCCCGCCGGCCGACGTCACAGGCAGGATACCGCTTTCACTTCCTCGAGGCCGCGCGGTCAATCCGAACATTCTTGGAATACTGGGGCCTGTGATATCGGCATCCAGTATCCCCACATTCAGTCCACGCGACCTCAGCAGAATTGCTGTCAAAGCGGTGACCAGCGACTTGCCCACCCCGCCCTTTCCACTCATGACGGCTATTACATTTTTTACCCGGTTGATTTCAACCGGCCTTTTATCGACGAAGGCGACCTCGGTTTGCAGCTCGCTATCCAGCTCCTTGATCAGACCGGAACTTTTTTCACGTATCCAGTTCTGAGCATTCTCATCGAGCGCGGTCGATGCCACCGTAATCCTGACTTTATTATCTGCCAGAGAGATTTCCTGCAGCAGGTTCATATCTGCCAGGTTGCGTGTTACACCGGGAACAAGCAAGTCTGAAAGTGCATCGGCAATAGTTTTTTCGCTCAGCAACGGGTTCCTCCGGATAAATAAGATGCCTTATAAATAATAATCGGTAAACGGATAAGTGGCTAATCCGTTGACCGATCCAGGTTGTTCCGCTTCAGGCGGCTATTTACCGGCCGCTTTTTTCAAATCGGAGCCGGATAATCTGAGTATGATGGTATCTCCTACTGTTACTATATCTTCCAGCTTGATCCTGTATTTCGTGCCGATGCCGGCATTAATAATGGCGGATTTGACCGTTCCGCTAACGATATCGATGTCAAGATCGCCCATCTTGCCGATTTTATCTCCACGCGAGCCGATCACTTCTTTGCCCAGCAACTTTTTTACCAGCATATTACCTCCGCGTTTCCACACTTAACGGTATTGCATTTTTGTTCTTTATTATACAATTATAACCTGACCCGGCAAGAGGACTCATTAAATCTATCGGGCAACCGGAGGATAATGTTTTACATAATACATGGGGATGACAGTTACAGGTGCCATCAGGCCTTAAATGAGATCAAGGCCGGCATGGGCAGCCCGGATATGGTGGAGGTCAATACCACAGTACTGGACGGGCGCAGACTATCTACGAAGGCCTTAATGGATGTATGCAGTGTGGTCCCCTTTATGTCTTCCGGCAGGCTGGTGATCGTAGAAGGCCTGTTGAGGCGTTTCCAGTCGGGTGACAGGCAGGCCAAGTCCAATGGCGGCGAAGAGGCAGGGCAGGCGCTCAAGGAATGGCAGGGCATATCCGAGTACATCAGGACAATGCCGCAGACAACTGTGCTGGTACTTTTCGATGAGGATCTTGATCCAAAGGCAGCTAATCAATTGCTGAAATCACTGGCGTCCTCGGCTGACCGCGTTTTCCAGATGAACGAGATAAAGGGCAGGGAGCTGGCAGCCTGGATAAAAGATTACACCCTCAAGAACACGGGCAAGATCAGCGCGGGCGCTGTCTCCCTGCT
>JBAZLT010000071.1:0-7344 GCA_041650115.1 Dehalococcoidia bacterium
CAGGGTAAGCACGTGCTCATGCATACCGGTCGCCCTTTGTTCATCCACCATGGTTTCCATCCATAGTCAAAACATGCCTTTATGCGACAGCCGCTGTCGCAGGCGAGACGACGATTTGACTTCCGTTGATCTTACTTTCCAGGCCGGACTTGATGGAGTCGATCACCTTCTGAACCTCCGACATCTTGCGGTTGCCGTCGAACTCCAGGAAGATTTCAACATAAACGTTGGCTCCCGAGCGTCTCGAACGTATGCCGTGGATAGCCTCGTATTCATCGAAATAATGCGCCAGCTCCCTAAGTATCACGATCTGGAGAGACTCTTCCAGCGCACGGTCCAGCAGATCGTAGACCGACATGGTGCTGATATTGTATATCGACTGGACGATGAAAAGCCCGATAATAACAGAAGCCGCCGGGTCAACGTAGTATACCCATGGTTGGTCTTTAAAGATAGCGCTCAGGGATAGCGAAACGATGACCAGCATCGAAGCGATTGTTTTAGACCGGTACATGCGCCAGAGAGATTCCAATACGGGTGAAAATTCCTCTTTTACGAGATGGTAGTCGTGCCGCCAAAGCCACGCGCTGGTTAACAACCCAACAGCTGAGAACACGATAGCCAGGTCCACTCCCTCGGCATGGAGTTCCACCGGATGCTGAAATCTCTCTATGATATGCGCTATGATAATTATTAAGGATATGACTAGAACGGTTGCCACGATAAGGCTCGAAACGCTTTCAAGCTTGCCATATCCGTAGTTATATCCCTCGGTGCGTCCCCTGTTGACCTTCCTGATGCTGAGGTAGGACAGAAATACGGCTGTGACCAGACCGATATTCTTAAGTATTTCGGATTCCAGTGTCAGTGAATTGGCTATCACCGCAGCAATCACGCCGGTGATAAGACCGAATATCCCCAGCAGCAGGCCCAGAAGGATAGACTTCTCCTTGGCCTTACTGTGGTCAACAGGCTTTTTGTCTTTATCCTTCGACATTGCGCACCTTTAAATCTTCACCCTGTGGTTAATAAAATCCTGATTATTTTGGCATGATTCCATTATTTATTCAATGAATCACAGCCGGTTTAAACGCGCCGTATTCCCAAAACAAGGAAGGGGCGCTATAATGGAACTACTATATCCGGAGATCGTATACAATTCAACATGTTGCTTAATCGGGAACGAAGGCATATTGCGCCGGCGATATCGCTATTGATGCTGGCAGTGATATTGATCGGCGCCTCATGCACGACGGCTGAATTACCGCAACCGGCAGACAATCCAGCCAATCCTCCGGTCGCCGATAACGGTATTACCTGTGTTATACTTGATATCTCGTCTTTCGTAGCCAAGCCGAAAACGATACTCCAGGGCGAGCAGACAGTCCTTTCCTGGAAAACAGTCGCCGCCACTTCTCTTTCCATCGAACCCGGCATTGGAAATATCAGCGTCGACACCCAGAGTATCACCGTATCACCGAAGGCAACCACCCTGTATACATTGAGGGCCTCCGATGGATGCTATGAGGTATCTCAGAAATTCCTGGTAATCGTCAAGACGGTGGACGGAGAGATCGTCTGGCCTGCCGGCAGCTCTGAAAATGTTACACCCGAGCCGATATACGAAGGCTGGAGCCATTACCCGAATAAATTTGTTGAATGGACCATACTCGATCGCAACAAGGATACCGGCAGCGATGTATATAATTGCTGGCACCAGGGACGTGTTATCAACCATCATGACGAATGGATGATGACGGATGTAACCGTCAGCGGCAAGATCGTTGCAGGCACAGTATCGCCCTCGGAACAGCTGATTTATGTAACGAGCATGGATTGCCTGCAATTGCCGGAACTCAAGTGGAAGTGGAAATCCTATAAGTAACTCCGTAGCTGCCGATATGTATACGCAGGATTTTGGATAAGCTTATGAACAGCATATGGAATAGAATAGCCGTTTTCGTTGTTTTAATCTCCGTCTCAACGCTCCTCATGTCCTGCTCTATCTTCGAACGTGCTACCGATCATTATAAAGCGGGAAATGATTTATACAGCGAGAAGCAGTGGGACAAGGCGATCGAAGAGTATACCAGGGCCATCAGCCTGGATTCGAACCAGCCCTTCTTCTATATCAACAGGGCACTGGCCTATAACCAGATAGGCAAGTACGACCTGGCTATTGAAGACTGCACCAGAGCTATAAATAAGAAGAGTAACATCGCGTTAGCATACACTACGCGCGCTTCCGCCTACAATGAGAAAGGGCTTTATGAGCTGGCGCTGGCCGACTCGCTGAAGGCCATCGAGCTGAACCCCAAGATCGCCCTGGGCTATATTAACAAGGGCTGGGCGCTTTATGGTATGGGAGAGTTCAGAGAATCCATACTTGCCTGCACCGACGGAATCGCCGTTGAGCCTACCAGGGCCATGGCCTACATATTCAGGGCTATGAACTACAATGAGATGGGCAACTACGAAAACGCCCTGGCTGACTGCAACAAGGCTATTGAGCTCGATCCCACGCTGCCGCTGGCCTATGTGAACCGCGCCTGGGTACATAACCAGACCGCTGTTTATGAAAAGGCCATAGAAGACTGCAATACAGCGATAAGTTTGGATCCCAGGATCGCCACAGCTTATGTGAACCATGCGTGGGCGCAGACGGCCAGAGGCAACTTCGACCTGGCGATAGATGACTGCAATAACGCCATCAGGCTTAATCCCAATCTGCCGCAGGCATACATACAGCGCGCCTGGGCCTATTTCGAGAAATATCCTTACGATTTCTCTAAAGACTGGTGGCAGATGGGCATGGACGACTGCAATAAGGCCATCGAACTGAACCCGAAATCGGCGCTGGCTTACAACATGCGGGCACGCGGATACATTTTGAAGGAAGAGTACCGACTTGCCATTGCAGATGCTACCAAAGCGATGGACCTGAGCTCGGAGTTTGCCCTGCCCGATATCACACGCGCGTGGGCCTTCAACAACCTTCGCCTCTGGGATCTGGCCATTGAAGACTGCAACTTCGCGATCGCCAAGAATCCCAAGCTGGCAGCGGCATGGGCCAACCGCGCCTGGGCTTACAACGGCAAGGGCATGTACGATAAAGCGCTGTCGGATATAAACGAGGCCATCCGCCTGCAGTACGATTTCGCCTGGGCCTATTTCACACGTGCCATAATAAACAAGAACCTGCATAATAACGAGCAGGCAAAGTCCGATATAGAGCTATGCCTTCAATATACAACCGACATCAAGCTTATTGAGGCAGCCAGAGCGCTTTACGCCACACTTTGACTTATAACTGATCAAGGTCTTATGATATCTACATGAATTCAACGGCAGCACGTTTGGTCAATACTGTTTTATGTCTGGCTTTTCTCCTGTCTATCGGCTGTACTGCTCCCCCCTCGACACCTAACGCAGTTCCGCCTGTTTCGCAGCCGGTTCCAGCAGCACACGAGAGAAAACTGCAGACACCTCCCTACGAGGGAGGCAGCGCCGTCATTTTCCTGCTCGACCAGATGGACGACAACCAATACATAAATGCCGTGCAGGAGATCATCCGTGTATTCGCAGAGAACGATGCGTCCCTTGATATCGCCATAAAGCCCCCCGAGAGTAATTTCGGCCTGAATAACAACACCCGGGAACTGACCTATTTTTCGGATGCGGGGATTATAGATGCCAGCGTGGACGGTCATTACGTTGACTGGCTGAAGGCAGCGACCCTGGTAACCGGCGGCGAATTCACAGCCTTTGCGGCCAACCTTGCATTGATTCGCGATCAAATTAAATACATATTCGGTTCAGCGGTTTACTCATGCTGGCTGCCGACTGAGGCAATTAATGAAGCCAACTACAGGGCGCTGCAGGAAAGCGGATTCAAGGTTATAGTTTATAAAGACGCCACAGCCCTGAAACCTTCGATCAAACCTGTGAACTGGTCCGGCCAGCCGGACAGCGGAGGGCTGTACCGTCTTGCCGCTGTCGGAGAGGTCGACCTATCCCAAACATTCGACAATACAACCGCACTGTACAAGACCATTAAACAGAACATCAAAGAAACAGGAGTGGCCGTCATCGAACTGCCCATCACTGTGGTACTCGACACATCCAATAATCCTGATCCGGCCAAACTGCTGCAGCTGTCGGCACTGGTTAAATCCTGCGGGGGTCTTGGCGATGTTACCACGCTAAGCGACTGGTACGGATATATGACCGGCTGCCCCATGGATTCTTCGGGTATAAAGCGGCCGCTTCCCCCTTACCAGGGCGGACCCGTCATCATCTTCAGGCTGGATGATGTTGCCAAGGGCTATCGCGAAGAGGTAGTCCAGGAAATAATAAAAATATTCCAGAGGAACGGTGTGCCGCTGGATTGCGGCGTCGTGTCCAATGTGGAAGGTAATGAGTCATATGAGATCCCCTGGCTGAAACAATACGTCGATGACAACGTGGTTGGTATCAGCGTTCACGGCTACGACTGGACCTATTATCAACTTGATATCAGTCAGAACTACCTCAAGCATCTTGATGAAAACCCGTGTATAAATGTGTACGCCGCCAAAGCGGAGGCGGAAAAAGCCAATATTACCTACGATCAATTAAAATACAAGTTGTTGCAGGCGCGCTGCAAATATCTGAAATATTTCGGCATCAATCCGATATGCTTCACAGTCCCCACGGACTACTATGACGAACTCGGATACAGGGCGATTCAGGATGCCGGCTATAAAATATTTTCAGTTCATAGATCAGTTGAACCATGCCCCTCTGTTAAACCTGTGGACTATAACTGCCGGATAGACCTGGACAAAGGCATGTACCGCATCCCCACCGGGTCCGACATGTGCGACTGGTACAACTGCCAGTGGACCGACATAGTCAACCTGGACAAACCCATGCAGCAGAAGGATTACTGTATTTATGTCGACGCATGGGGAGAATCACAGGTATACAACGACTTTGCCATCACAGTATGCACCGGCATGAACGCCCTGGGCGTAGGAGTAATCAGCCTCCATCCCGATTGCTTCGTTGACAAGAATGGCAAGCCCGATTTAGCCAAGCTGGAGAAAGTTGAAACCATTGTGAAGTGGTTTAAATCATTCGCAACAATAATGACTTTCGAGCAATGGTACCGCTACCACACAGGGGATAACTAGCCCCTGTCCGACTGCCCCACTACTTCCTGTTCTTATACCAGGCTATATACTTTTGCAACCCCGATTCCAGGCCTGTAACCGGTTTACAGGCAAGCAGTGATTCAGCTTTCCGCGTATCTGCAATACGTTTAAACACTTCGATTTCCAGCGACCTGAGCCTGTCATAATCAACATACCTCGTCTTGACCTTGCCTTTCAGATCCAGCGTGGTCAAAACCATATCGGCCAGAGTATTAATGGACACATCTTTTCCCGTGCCGAAGTTCATCACCTGGTTTATGCCTTCATCCATAATACCGGCCAGCAGCGTCATGTGTATGGTGTCGTCAATATATGTAAAGTCGCGCGTCTGCTTCCCGTTGCCATAGATAATGATATCCTGGCCCGCCAGAGCCCTGTTGACAAAGCGGGACAATACGAACCTGTCGTCCTGACGGGGACCGTATGCGTTGAAATAACGCAACGATGTATAATTGAGACCGAATTTCTGATGATACGCCATGCAGAAATGTTCGCCGACCAACTTGGTTAAGGCATAGGAGGATTTGGGATTAAACGGCCCCTCCTCCACCATGGGCTTGACGGAATCTCCATAAACCTCCGAAGAAGAAGCAAACACAAAACGCCTGGCCTTGTTGCTGGCCGCCAGTGAGATCACATTGGAGGTGCCGATCACTTCAACATTGAGCAGATTAACAGGCTGGTCCTGAGTTTCTTCAACACCCACCACGGCTGCAAGATGAAAAACCATATCCTGGCCTTTAAATAGGGGAGCAATGGCCTTTGCATCCGTAACATCCAGCCGGTGTACGGACAGGTTTTTACCCTCCTTGAGCCCCTCGATTTTGTTGCCGCACAGCATGGTATCCACAACGCACACGGTTGCCCCAAGACTGACCAGCTTTTCCACCAGGTGCGATCCAATGAATCCGGCTCCACCCGTCACCAGAACGCGCAGCCCGCTGTATTTCTTCAGGATATCGTTCATAAGTTTTATCTTGAATAATTACTTAACCGCAAAATAACAGGACCGGACGAACGGCAAAATTTAACTGTCGGCCTTTAAACCTTTGGACGGCTTTGCCTGTATTTCAAGCAGCACCTCAGCTGGTTCGGATTGCTTGCCGCGCGGAGCGTCACCGATTCTGGTGACTCTCTCACGTTTAAGGTATGTGCCGCCGGCAACAATTATATCAATCAAGGCCTTGATCATGGTGAAGTCCAGGAACTGCTTGTATCCGATAATGAAGAGCGGTGAATACAACGCCAGTTTGAGATCATCTTCAGCTACCAGAATAGCTATTAGAGACAGCAGTAACTGCAATACGGCGAAGAGAGCGAAAGCCAGCACCAGCGTCATCCATTCCCCATCAATTATCATGATAACTGAAGTCACCAGAACAACAAGGCTGGCAATCGGCACGAGCGTCATGGATAACAGCATGTAAGGGAATGTCAGCTTGTTCATAATGCCAAATCTGGGGTTAAAGAAGGCGTCCCTGTGCTTCCAGAAGTTCTGAAAATCGCCGCGGAACCAGCTCAGTCGCTGGCGGTAGACATCCTTAAGAGTCTCCGGGGCCTCCGTATAACAAATTGCCTCGTTGCTGCCATGCAGTATCTGATGCGATTTAAGCATCTTTATTGTGATATCGAAGTCTTCAAGCAGATAGTCAGGATCATAGTAGCCCGCTTCCTCGAGAGCAGACTTACGGAAAGCACTGAAGGCGCCGGATGCCACAGTCAGGGAGCCGAAATTCTCGAACGCCCGTCTGACGATCTGGATCTGGACGATGTATTCCAGAGCCTGCAGTTTGGTAAGCAAATTATTGCGATTGAATACTTTCAAATTGCCCGCCACACCCGCCACCCTGGGATCCTCAAATCCCCTGACCATCTCGTTTATGGCGCCGCGCGCGATCATGCTGTCGGCATCTACGGTTATCACTATCTCACCCGAGCATATAGCAATGCCCGTATTCAGAGCGGCAAATTTCCCGCCATTGAGACGCCGTACCACTTTTACACCGCGACGGCTGAACTCGGTGGCGACAGAATAAGTATTGTCCTTTGATCCGTCGTCAACCACGATGATCTCTTTGTCCGGATAATCGGCCTCTATCAGCGTTTCGAGCGTCCTGGCCAGAACCTTCTCCTCATTAAACGCCGGTAC
>JBAZLT010000072.1:0-7318 GCA_041650115.1 Dehalococcoidia bacterium
GGCCGGCCAGTAGCTCCACCTCCGCGAGATCTTTGAACGACTGGGGCTGTATTACATTCAACCCGGCGCCGGCGGCAAACTGTTTAACCGGGCAGGGGGCAAGCCGCTGTCCCCTCCCGGTCTTCCTGTCCGGCTGGGTATATACCGCTATTATGTCATATTTGTTCAGCATTAATGACTGCAGAGGCGGCAGAGCAAATGCAGGTGACCCCATAAATACGACTTTCATAATCCAACAAAAAATTATAAGATTTTTGTCGTTATGTCAAAATAACCATTGACACTGCCGAAGACGCCTGTGGTAATCTATCTACGGTTTGGGAAGAGGACCGCGGCACGCGCGGCAGACACTAAAGTTTCAGCGGCTTTTACACTAACTAAACAAAAAGTCTGCATTTCTCGTTTCACAGAGGGAGTTTTTTTTCTTTTTTTAGGGAAAACCCGGGTAAAAATATAGTACGGTTAAGAGGCAGATGCAAGCTGATAAAATGTGGCAGGCGGCCCTGGGTGAACTTCAGATCCAGGTAAGCAAAGCGAATTATAATACGTGGCTCAAGGATTCTAGGGGAATCGACTACGACAACGGCGTATTTACCGTCGCCGTTCCCTCGGTGTTTATCGCCGAATGGCTTAAAGGTCGTCTTTATTCTGTCGTCTGCCGAATACTATCCAGCATCACGGGCAGGATTACCGAAGTTGTTTTCCAGGTCCAGGCTGTCAACCGGGAACCAGCTTCCGCCAGAAACAGGTTACTGCCCGACGGCGGAACCAGCGTTAAAGAACGTCCGGCTTCAACCAGGACGACCGGCTTCAATACGAAGTTCACCTTCGATACGTATGTTTCGGGAGAGTGTAACCTGTTGCCTTATACCGCTTCGCTGGAGATAGCGGAAAATCCCGGCGGAGTGTTCAATCCCCTTTATATATACGGCGGCACCGGCACCGGCAAAACCCACCTTCTGCACGCGATAGGCCAGGCAGCTAGGTCCAGAGGGTTAAATGTCCTGTATATGAGCGCTGAGCAATTCACCAATGAGTTCATAATCGCTATTCGCAATAAAAAGGCCGAGGAATTCCGGGGCAAGTTCAGCAGGGTCGATGTTTTCCTACTGGATGATATACAGTTCCTCAGCGGAAAAAATCAGACACAGGAATGCATTTTCCACATTGTTAATGACTTTCTATCGGATAACCGCCAGATCGTAATATCCTGCGATCGTCCTCCCAAGGAGATCGAATCACTAAACGTGCGTCTGCGCTCCCGCCTGGAAGGGGGTCTGGTAGCCGATATCTATCCGCCCGACCATAAAACGCGCCTGGCTATACTCGATCTTAAATCATCAATGCTGCAAATAAGGTTCGATGACGACGTGCTTAATTTCCTGGCGACCAACTTCTACGGAAGCGTCAGGGTCCTGGAAGGTGCGCTTATCCGCCTTTCCACCTATTCCCGCATGAACAATTCGACGCTCGACGTCGGCGCTGTTAAGACATTCCTGAACGACATGATCGCTGCTTCCAGGCAGAGCAGTGGCCATTATACCGCCGCCGACGTTATCAACGCGGTCGCCGACTATTTCGCAATCCAGCCGGATGACATAACGAGCAAAAAGAGAGACCTGAAGACCTCCCGCGCACGTCATATTGTAATGTACCTGCTGCGCCAGCAGAATCACAATAATCTTGCCGAGATCGGCCGGGTCCTCGGCAACCGCGACCATTCAACCGTCATACACGGCTATGACAGGATTGCCACGAACATAGGATCCGATTCCCAGCTCAGCAAGTCCATCGAAGATATTCGCCTGATGTTGAAATCCCGCCGTCCTTCCTAGCCCTGTTGGCAGGTTGTGGAAAATTCTCCCCATTTTGTTGATAACTCATGTCCCTATTTAAACACCCATTTTCACTATCGGGCCGCTCTTCCCGCTATCCTGCATTCCCATCCACATCATTAACCCTTTTATTATTACTATGATTAAACTTACATATAAACTACAGATAGAATAAAGTACAATAAAATATATGTTTGTTGATAATGTAGAGATACAGGTCAGAGCCGGTCATGGCGGCAGCGGCCTTGCCAGTTTTAGAAGGGAGAAGTTTCTTCCTTTCGGAGGTCCTGACGGTGGCGATGGCGGAAAGGGTGGTGATGTCTATCTATACGCCGACAGCAATCTGGAGAGCCTTGTATCTTTCAAACATAAGCGTCTGTTTAAAGCGGACAATGGTGGAGATGGAGGCAAAAACCGTATGCATGGTACAAATGCCGCCGGCCTGATTATAAGGGTACCGGTAGGCACTTCTGCTTATATTATCGACAACGGAAGCGAACTGCTCGTGGCGGACATGACCAGGGACGGTCAAAAGTCCCTGCTGGCCAGGGGCGGCAGAGGAGGCAGGGGCAATGTTCACTTTGCAACATCCACCAGGAAGGCGCCAAGGATGTTTCAACAGGGTGAAGAAGGCCAACAGTTTAACATAATGCTGAGGATGAGCCTAGTGGTTGACGTATGTATAGTGGGGTTTACAAACAGCGGTAAATCTACGTTGCTGTCGGCGCTGTCGTCAGCACGTCCGGAAATCGCCGATTACCGGTTCACAACGAAAACACCTGTCCTGGGCGTGGTTGATGACGGTGTGAATAAGCTGATATGGGTCGAGCTGCCTGCGCTCACAAAGGACTCCAGGCTGGGCAAAGGTCTGGGTAACACTTTTCTCAAGCAGGCTGTGCGCGCCTCCGCTATTGTGTACCTTCTTGACGCAGGATCAAGCGATCTTAAAGGAGACTTTGACATTTTAAGAGATGAGGTTTCAGCCTTTGATAAAAAGCTGCGGCAAAAGGCTTCAACAATCGTGATCAATAAAGTAGATAGCGCTAATAGCCTGTCGCTGGAAGATTATGTTAAGAATAAGCTGGAAGTAACAGGATTGCCCTGTATAATGATATCGTCGCTGGACAAAACGGGTCTGGATATACTGGTCACCCGGGTGCACCAGGCGGTGAAGGAAGCGAGGAGCAGGCCTTCCGACGAGCCGGCGGCGGAGGTGGTCTTCAGGCCTGAGCCAATAGACCAGCGTGAGAAAAAATGAGATTGGGGATAATGGGCGGGACATTCGATCCGCCTCATCTGGCACACCTGGTCATCGCCGAGATGGCAAGGGCGAGTCTGCAACTTGACAGGGTGGTATTTATACCAGCCGGCGATCCCTGGATGAAATCCGCGCAAACGGTTACTCCCGCCGGCAAAAGAGCGGAGATGGTCGGCCTGGCTATAGATTCAAATTCGTCATTCAGCCTGTCTTCGATAGAGGTAGACAGGCCCGGTCCCTCTTACACAGTCGATACAGTGGAGCAGCTGGCGGCAGAGATGGGGCACAACTCGGACATATACTTGCTGCTGGGGTGGGACAGCATGGCCGAACTGACCTCCTGGAAGGCGCCCTACCGTCTATCGAAGATGGTCAGATTTGTGGCTTTTCCGCGTCCCGGAGCCGGCAGGCCTGATGCGGCGGCCCTTGAGAAGGCCCTGCCGGGCAGCTCTGAAAGGATCATCTATATGGACGAGCCGTATCTGAGCATCAGCTCCACGTGTATCCGGCAGAGGGTTAAAGAGGGTAAATCGGTGCGCTATCTGGTGCCTGATGCCGTCGGGCAATACATCATCGAGCACAAACTGTATACGGCCTGAATCGAGGAAGGCTATATATCGAGGTTCTTGACGCTGCGAGCGTGGGCCTGTATGAAAGACTTGCGGGGCGGGACCTCGCTTCCCATCAGGATATGGAATATCTCGTCGGCTTTCATGGCGTCGTCGACGCGTACCTTGAGCAAAGTGCGCGTGGCGGGATTCATGGTTGTCTCCCACAGCTGTTCGGGACTCATCTCGCCTAAGCCTTTGTATCTTTGCACATCCACCTTGCTGCTCTTCATGGAGGCCAGCTTGGAATCTTTCTCGGCGTCCGAGTAGACCCAGTGCTGTTGTTTGCCGGCCGCCAGCCGGTACAGGGGAGGCTGAGCGATGAAGAGGTGGCCCTTGTCGATTATGTCGAACATATTGCGGTAGAAGAAAGTTAACAGCAGTGTGCGGATATGGGCGCCGTCCACATCGGCATCCGTCATGATAATGACCTGGTGGTAGCGCAGTTTATTATAGTCGTAGCCGTCGCTGATCCCGGTTCCCAGGGCAGTGATCAACGCCCGTATCTCCTCGTGGTCGAAAATCTTGTCCTTGGCTGCCTTCTCCACATTGAGGATTTTACCGCGCAGGGGCAGGATGGCCTGGAAGTTGCGGTCGCGGCCCTGTTTGGCCGAGCCGCCGGCCGAATCGCCCTCCACCAGGTACAGCTCACAGTCCCTGGGGTTGTTGCTGGCACAGTCCGCCAGCTTGCCCGGCAGCGTGCCGAACTCGAGGCCGGTCTTCTTGAGTATCAGGTCGCGGGCCTTGCGGGCAGCCTCCCGGGCCTTGGCGGCCAGCAGGCACTTGTCTATGATCGATTTGCCCTCGTCGGGATGTTTCTCCAGGTACTCGGTGAGCTGTTCGCTGGCAACCGACTCGACCTGTCCCTTAACCTCGGGATTTCCCAGCTTAGCCTTGGTCTGACCTTCAAACTGGGGCGACGAGACCTTAACACTGACAACTGCGGTCAGCCCGTCGCGGATATCCTCGCCCGACAGGTTGGGATCGTTATCTTTCAGGAATTTATTCTTCCTCGCATAGTCGTTGAGCACACGGGTCAGGGCGGCGCGGAAGCCCGTCATATGGGTGCCGCCTTCCTTGGTATTAACGCAATTGGCGAAAGCGGTCACGTTCTCAGAGTAGCCGTCGTTATACTGGATGGCGATCTCAACAGCGGTGCTATTGACCCGGCCAGAAATGTATATCGACTTGTCCAGCACCTGACGGTTCTTGTTTATGCGCCTGACCAGGCTGGCTATGCCTCCCTCGAAGAAGTAGGTCATGTCGCGGTCCGTCCGCTCATCCCTCAGGCTGATCTCGGTGCCCTTATTAAGGAACGCGAGCTCGCGCAGCCGCTCGGCCAGCTGATTGAAATCATAGCTGATCTCTCCGAATATCTCGGGATCGGCCATGAACGAAATGGTGGTGCCGGTCTGATCGGTCTTGCCGACGGATTTCACGTCTCCCTGCCGGATGCCGAGCTTGTATTCCTGGCGCCAGACCTTGCCGGTTCTGCTTACCTCGGCCCTCATCCAGCTGGAAAGCGCGCTGACCACCGAGGCGCCGACACCGTGCAGGCCGGATGAGACGCTGTAGGCGCCGTCGCCGAACTTGCCGCCGGCGTGCAGGGTCGTCATCACCACTTCCAGGGCGGAGATGCCCTTCTCGGGATGTATGTCGACCGGTATACCTCTGCCGTTATCTACGACCGTTATGGAGTTGTCTGCATTTATAATTACCTTTATCTTGTCGCAAAAGCCGGCCATCGCCTCGTCGATGCTGTTATATACGATCTCATAGACCAGGTGATGGAGCCCTTCCTTGCCGGTATCGCCGATGTACATGCCCGGGCGCATGCGCACCGCTTCCAGACCGTCCAGGACACGGATATTTTCAGCAGTATATTCGCCGTTGTTTGAACCGTTGATTTGTTCAGGGGTCATGGTTTATCTCTCACGCAAAAGTCGCCCGTCCAAAATCCCCCGGCAAGCGAGGTATTAAGATAAGCATCACAATATATTGTGTTTGCTCAAGATAGGCACACAAGGAGTTGCAATTTCAGAAAATAGTATAGCACATCCTGATGTGAAATGCATCAGTCTGCTACAGCTTATCCGGCATCCCGGATTCCCTGGCGGGCGAGCTCATCGGCTCGCTCGTTCAGTTTGTTTCCGGAATGCCCCGCCACCTTAATGAATTTAACCTTATATAAAGAGGTCAACGAGAGGAGCCTTTGCCACAGGTCGCGGTTCTCCACCGGTTTCCTGGCGGCGTTGTGCCAGCCGTTCTTTTGCCAGGTCGCGTACCATTTTCTTTGCATGCAATTGGCCAAATAGGCGCTGTCCGTGTAGACCTCCACCGCGTAGTTGTTCGACTTGAGTTGTTCCAGCGCCATGATGCAGGCGGTCAGCTCCATGCGCTGGTTGGTGGTATTCTTTTCTCCGCCGTATATCTCCTTTGTGCGGCTGCCCTGCTGCAGCACGGCGCCCCACCCGCCGACATTGCAGCGGTACTGGTTGCCCGAGCAGGCGCCGTCGCAATGGATGACGATCTTGTCGATAGCAGACATGCAACAATTATACGTTATTTTGAACCTGAACGGGCGGCCGGCACTGCCTTGCCGACCCAATATAATCGATGTTAGAATTCACGTAATTTCATTTTCGTCGCTTGCATCATGATCTTAATAGGCGAAAACATCCATATCATATCAAAGGCGATCAGCGAGGCCGTCAGGAACAGGGATATTGCGCCCATACAGGAGCTGGCGAGGGCGCAGGCGCGCGCCGGGGCCGACTATCTCGACCTGAACCTAGGACCGGCGCGCAAAGAGCCGGAAGAGGTGGCCTCGTGGCTGGTAAATACCGTGCAGGCGGTAAGCGACCTGCCCATATCTGTGGATACAATGAATCCCCTGGCCATGGAGGCGGGATTGAAGCTATGCCGAAAGCGGGCTGTGCTGAACTCGGCGTCGGGCAAGATGGAGAGCAGGGAGAAGATGATGCCGCTGGCGGTAAAATACCACACCCAGGTGGTTATCTCAGTTATCACCGACCAGGGCTGCCCGCCCGATGTCGATTCCAGGGTCGAGAGCATCATGGAGACGGTTTCCTATGCCAATGGCCTGGGAATCGATAACGAGGATATCTGGGTGGATCCGATTGTGCTGCCCGTCAGCGCCGACCAGAAACAGGTACGAGAGGCACTGGAATTCATCCGCATCTTGCCCGACCTGCTGCCGGGCGTGAAATCGGTGGTGGGCCTTTCAAATGTGTCCAACGGCACCCCCGCTCCTCTGCGCGGCATACTGAACCGCACTTATATGGTCATGCTGGAAAGAAACGGACTTTACTCCGCCATAGCAGACGTTCTCGATCAGGAATTGATTGACCTCAACCGGGGCTCGCTGGACGATATAAGGGTGCTTATCCACAGGGTAATGGATGGAGAACCGGTGGACGCCGATGTGTTGCCCGAGAGTGAAAAGAATTATGTGAAAACGGCCAGGGTATTGATGGGAGACGCACTTTATTCGCACGCCTGGCTGGAGAGTTAGTCGAGGAAAGCCTTATGGAATATAAAGCGCCTCTGGAAAAGTACACGGGCAGAGTCAAAGAGATCACTCTGGGCAGGGGCGG
>JBAZLT010000073.1:0-7199 GCA_041650115.1 Dehalococcoidia bacterium
TCCTTCGCGGGCTGCTGTCAGGCGTACCAGGGCCAGCAATGTGTCATAGCTGCGGTCAAGCTCCAGGCCGTTGGTATCGCTTTTATTAATGATCCCCTGCTCGTAAAGAGTGATCACAAAATCGGCCAGGCCGTTGAAACTGTAGACGCGGTCAAGCCCCAGCCTGTTGATTTCGTCGTAGTACTTAATAGCCAGGGCATATCTCTCGGCAGCCGTCCCTTCGCTGCTGTGTCCAAGGGCGGGGGAGTAAGTCATGGCTGCCATTTCCATAAAGACCGCTGTATCGTAATTACTGCGGCAGCCGGGCAGGTCCAGTCGGTCCTTATCGGACAGGGGACAGGTCGCGCAGGCGATTTTTTTACGCGACGCCTTGTGAGATTCGTAAAGTTCCGCCTTGATTTCCTTCAAATCGGCCGGGTATGGCAGAAGCTCCGAGGAGTTGCGGGCCACCACACCGGGAGGTATCCAGGCGGAGGTCATGGTCATGGCGCCGCCCTTCATCATCTCGTCTCTCAAGTGGTAGGTATTAATCTTCTCCAGTATCCCGTCCACCAGCGACCGCAGCCGTTTTGGATCAGCCACCTCGATCGATCGGCTGCCCATGCAGACCACGATGGCCTTGAGCTTTTTAGAGCCCATCACCGCAGCCAGACCGCCGGAGCCGATGGTGCCTCCCTTATCGATGTGTGTGACTGAAATTGAGGATAGTCGTTCCCCGGCTATGCCAATGGGGATGATGCTGCAGGGGGAGTGCCTCAGCCTGAGCTCGTCGGCCGAGTCGAATCCGTCCATACCCCAGATATCGGAAGCATGCTTCAGACTGACGTTGTCATCCTCTATGAGCAGATAAACCGGCCACTGAGACCTTCCGGTTATCACCAGGAAATCGTAGCCCGATGATTTAAGGAAGTGGCTGAAAACACCGCCGCCATTGCTGTGAGGGAAGGAGTTGTTGAGTGGCGACTTATAGACCGACATGGTCTGCGAAGCCCCCGGAATAAAAGTGCCGTTAAAAGGGCCCGTTCCTATAATGACGGCATTGCCGGGTGAAAACGGGTCGATATCGGGGTGTATAAGGTCGAGCGCCAGCCTGTTATTGATGGCTGCGCCCCCGATACATTCTCTGACAAGATCCTCGTCCAGTGGTTGTTTGCGTGAAGTACCGTCCGAAAGATTCACGTACAGTATATTGCCCGCGTATCCGCCCAGTTTCATATCAAGCTTCGTCCGTCCCTTTACTTGCAGTCAGGGCGCCGTAGGGGCAATAACGGGCGCAGACAAGGCAGGCATCGCAGTCCTCTCTAAAGCTTACATCGAATTCGTTAGGGCGTCCTACCAGACGCTCCACCCTGATGCTGGAAGCAGAGAGGCTGAACTTATCACCTGATCTGAAGGAGCAGCGCAACATGCAGGTAATGCAGCCTGCGCATTTGGACGGGTCGGACTCGATATAACGTTTACCTTTTGTCACTCTGGTCGTCACGGTCTGCACCTGTGAAAAAAGCCGGCCGGATTAATAAAACCACTTCACCCGGCCGGCCCTGGAAAACCGAGATTAGATGCTGTGTTATATGCCGAAGCTGCCTGCCAATGCACCGATACCCAGCTTCTCAAGGCGGTCCTTGCTGGGTTTTCCGCTTGCCTTGTCCCAATCGCGTATCTCGTAGTACTCGGGCAACATCTTCTCCATGTTGGGGACATTGCCCTCCTGGCCGCCGTCGGGTATGGGCCGCAGTGCAATCTCCGGCAGCGCGTCGTCCTTGGGGGTAACGCCGAACCTGCAGGTCATAGCCCGCATAAGCTGGAAAATGCGCTCGCCTGCCTTAAGTATGGCGTCCTGATCGACTCCCCAGCCTGTGGAGGCGTTTATCATATCCACTATCGACTGTGTTGACATCATGGCGAAATGGCAGATGCCCAGCGCGTCGGTCAGAGAGCGCCAGTCCTGTGATAGCACCACCATGGGCGCCTTATCGTCTCCCCAGCGGTCTCCCGGGTTTAGTCCCAGGTCGGGATTGCCCATGCCGTTCTCCACCAGATAGGCGTCGCTCTTGTTATGGTCGGCGCCGCGGTTGCTGGTGGCATAGGCCAGACCCATACAGCAGTAGGCGCGGGGATCGTGCATGGGGAACTCCAGGCCCTTGACCTGCATGGCTTCGCCGGGACAGTTGTAACGGGCAGCCATGCGCTTGGTACCCTCCTGCACGATCTTGCCGAAGCCCTCGTTTTTAGCGATGAGATCGATCAGCTTGAGAGTGACATCTATGTCGCCCCATTTCAGTTCCAGCCCGCCGGTATCCTTGCTGGTGATTACGCCCTTCTCATACAGGTAGAAGGCGAAGGCGGCGCTGGAGCCGCTGCTGATGCTGTCAAAGCCGTAGCCGTTGCAGAGCTCATTGAAGCGGTTGATGGCGCCCATGTCGGCTATCAGGAGCTGCGGGCCCCAGGCAATGAGAGTCTCATATTCCGGGCCCTCAGTGGGCTTGTCGGTTTTAAAACGTCCTTCCTTAATATGCAGCACCTTGCGGCAGCCTATGGGGCAGCCGAAACAAGCAGTGTTTCCGACCTGGTATTGCTCAGATTGAGTGACGCCGCTGATATCGGTAGCTTCTGGCATCGTGGCAATGGTGTAGTACTTGGTGGGCGTGTCGCCGTAAGCTATGCCCGAATCAACCCATCCGCAGGTTCCAGTATCGTGCATGATGGTGGTGACAAAGCCCGATTTGACTTCATCCATGGCGCCACGAGCGAATTCCCGGAACTTCTCAGGGTCATGCATGGGGATTTTAGCCTTACCTCTTACAGCGATGGCCTTGAGTTTTTTGTTGCCCATGACGCAGCCCATGCCCGCGCGGCCCGCGCAGTGGCCATCCTCGGTCATGATATTGGCGAACAGGACCTTGTTCTCGCCCGCCTGTCCTATACAGGCCACGCGGATGCGCTGATCTTCATACTCGTTACGGATTGCAGTAATGGTCTGGTAGGTGTCTTTTCCCCACAGGGGAGCCGCATCTTTAAGCTCGGCTTTACCGTCTTTGATCAAAAGGTAGACAGGTTTATCCGATTGGCCCCTGACTATTATCCCGTCGTAGCCGGAGAAGCGCAGCTCGGAGCCGAAGTGCGCCGCACCGTTGGCATCGCCGTAATAGGTTGTATACGGCGAGCGGGAAGCCACCACCCAGCGGCTGAAGCTTGGGCCTCCCGCGCCGGTCAGCAGACCGGCCATAAAAATGAGCGGATTATCGGGGCCCATGGGGTCCGTCTTATCGGTGGTGAGGTCCGCCAGGTAGCGGCAGGCGATGCCCCCCGCACCGATAAAGTCGCGCGCATACTGCTCGTTCAGCGGTTCGTCTTTCAGTTCTTTTTTGGTCAGATCGACAATAAGTATCTTGCCCATATATCCATTCATGGCAGATCCTCCTCGCCCTGATTGTGCGATATTTTTCCTTCTGGCGCCAACTAGAAATCTACTTCTTTCCCGTCGTAGGCGCAGATGAACATCTTCTCCAGGTCCTCGCTTTCGGGCACCCTGGTTACAGCAATGCTCATGGCCTCGTTCACAGCCCTGTCAACCAGATCGGGCATGGCTTTCATATATTTATCTCTATCGATCTTAAGGTCTTTAACCGAAGAGCTCTGTCCGACGTCTTTCACCAGTTTACGAACAGCAGCAATCAGTGCGTTGCAGCATTCTTTATCATTGCCCTGTTTGATACCGCAAAAACGGGCGATCTCGGCGTACCTCTGAAGGGTCTCTTCCGAGCCGTTTGCCACATATTCCATGGTGTAGGGAAGGTATAGTCCCATTGCTACACCATGCGGGGTATGAAAGATGCCTCCCAATGCATGCCCGCAGCTGTGCGCTAGCCCGGCCATGCCGTTGCCGAAGCAGGTGCCGGCCTGGCAGGCTGCATACATCATGTTCTTGCGCGCCTCCTCATCCTTGCCGTTATCGACGGCTTTCTTGAGGTTTTCGAAGATAAGCCTGATAGCTGCCAGTCCCGGACCATCGGTGAAGGGGGTGCGCCAGATAGTTGTATAACCCTCGATGGCGTGGGTGAGGGCGTCCATTCCGGTAGATCCTGTTACATGTGGCGGCATGCTTATGACCATGCGGGGATCGAGGATGGCCACATCGGGCAATGTCTCGTAAGAGCCCAGGGCGACTTTTCTCTGTCCCTCGATATCCGTCAGTACGATGGCCCAGGTAGCCTCGGAGCCCGTGCCGCTGGTGGTAGGGATACATAATAAGCGCGCCTTTGACCTGAGGTCGAAGAAATCGGAAGGCGACATGTCCAGCGGTCCGATGCCGGCGCAGGAACAGACCATGGTGGACTTGCAGGCGTCCATGGAAGAGCCGCCGCCCAGCCCGATGAACCAGTCCGGTTTGAAGTCTTTGGCAATTGCAGTTGCTTTTTCTACTGTCTGAATGGACGGGTCCGGTTCAACACCGTCGAACACCTTGCACTCGATATTGGCCGCTTTCAGCTCAGCCTTGACCAGCTCATGCAAACCGAGTTTAACAATATTGGCATCGGTCACAATGAAAGCACGCGTGCCCTTGATGGTATTCAGGTATTGTAGCGAATCATCTCCGAAGACTATAAACGGGACACCAAAAAACATAACTACTCCTCCTCGGCAAAAATACCAGGAAAATAATTTTACTTATATTATGTTTTTAACTATTCGGGATACTCGGTTTGCACCTGTGTCACGCAGTTGACCAGCTCTTGTGCCGCTTTGACGGCGCGCATTACCTTGCCCATGTTGCCGGTAAGCTTGAGCTGGCGTGTAACGATGGCCTGGATGGGATCCACTTTCTTCTCGGCCACTTTGCGCCAGGTTGCTATTGAAGCCGAAAGCACGAATTCCGGCTTATACTTATCCTTCTCCGCCGCAGGTATGACATCGACTTTTCGGCATTTGCCGTGCCAAAGGTCTACATACTGGTAACCAGGCTCTTTTATCGCTCCGCCCGGCTCGATGATGAAATAAAAATCGCCTTCCCATGTTTTTGCCGCGTCCTCATACGGCTTGCTCGCGTTGATTGCGTTCATGAACGCGGTTGCCCACTCCAACGTACCGAATACTGCCATACCGTACCTCCCTCAATTAGTTTTGCTGGTATTCTATGCGGACGGAAAAGGGATGTCAACAGAGGTCAGTTGCAGTCGAGGCCGGCATGGATATGGGCGCGGGTGGTGTGAACTGGTTGACAGTTGTTTAAATAGTATAAAATGGTTTTTAACAGTCGACTGGCACGACGGATAAAGGGTAGTGAAATGGACAGCATCCGCGCAAAGGGGTGTACATGAAACGACAGTCTGAAGAATTGAAAAACGTAGCTTACGAGCTTTTTATAGCCGCATTGTCGGTCATCGCCGTCGTCAATATTCTTATATCCTACCTCACTTCCGACCGAGATATCGCGGGCGTGCTGGGAGTGATGGACTGGACCTACAGCTTCATATTCCTGGTGGACTTCATAATGCGGCTTTCCCTGGCAAAGTCAAAATTCAACTACTTCTTCAAGCAATTCGGCTGGGCTGACCTTCTGTCGGCAGGGCCCATAAACTGGGCCAAGCTGCTTCGCCTGATTAGAGTTGTGCGGACCGTTAGAATGCTGGTCAACTACGGACGTCGCAACGTTGTTCAAGAATTAAAGGATTACAGTTCCGCGACGGCTTTCCTGACCGTGCTGTTTCTGATTATGATCATACTGGAATTCGGCGGCATAGCTATCGTCAAGCTCGAAAACAGGGTGCCCGGCGCCCAGATTAGCGACTGGCAGGACGCCATGTGGTTTATTTATCAGACCATTACGACCACCGGCTACGGTGATGTCGTGCCGGTAACCGGTGAGGGCCGTTTTGTGGGGATTCTGGTCATGACTGCCGGCACGGCGCTTTTCGGCACACTCACCGGTTTTGTAGCCAACGCATTTCTGCAGAGACGCAGCGGCAAGAAGTCAGGCAGGCAGGCCGGCCAGACCCCTGACGATCAGGGGGTGACCCTGACGGAGATCAAACGTCTGATACAGGAGCAGAAACAGTCTCAAATGGAGCTCGAGGCCAAGATCGATGAGCTGGAAAAGCTGCTGTAAAATGCGGTATTGCATGGTGCAAGGAGGCGGTTCTGTAAAAGATCAGTTCGAGAAATGCTGAATTTCATTTATAGGAGCTATTGAATGCAAAATGAGCATGAGTATCATGTCCAGCCCGGTATCCATCCGGAGCTAAAAGAGCATACCCTGCTGTTCGAGCGCAAGATCTACAAAATCGGGGAGAATGTATATTGCGCAGTAGGGTATAACCTGGCCAACATCATAATGGTAGAGGGCAAAGACGGCGTGGTTATCGTCGATACCGGTATAAGCATTGAGCAGGGCCGGCAGGTTATGGCCGATTTCAAGAAGATAACGGACAAGCCGGTAGCGGGCATCATCTATACGCATCATCATGTAGACCACGTTCAGGGGACTGAAGCCTTTGTCGACATTAAAGATGCCGCCTCCTTTCCCATTATTGCTCATGAAACGCTCATGCCCGAATACATACACGAGAGCGGCCTCATAGGTCCCATCATGAGCGCTCGCGCCATGTCCATGTACAACAGCGTCCTGGACGGCGAAGACGCCCGGGATATGAACGCCGGTATCGGACCTCTTTTCGAATATGGTATTAACGCTTTTATACCGCCCACTCAGACCTTCAGCGACGTTATGAACGTGACCCTGGCCGGTATACGCATGGAGATGCACTACCTGCCCAGCGAGGCTAATTCCGAACTGTGTGTTTACCTGCCGGACTTCAGGATATTGCTGTCCGCGGAGATTATCCAGGACCATTGCTACCCCAATATATATACTGTGAGAGGTGCTGTCTATCGTAATCCCACCACCTGGTACCGCAGTATAGATGCAATGCGCGGGTTCGCAGCGGAGGCGGATCATATGGTATTACAACACGGCACTCCGCTGTCGGGCAGGGATAATATACAGCAGGTGCTGATGTACTACAGGGATGCCATCCAGTATACGCACGACCAGACGTTGCGCTATTCCAACAAAGGCTATGCCAAGGACGAGGTTGCGAGACTGGTGAATCTGCCGCCCCACCTGGAGAATTTCAGCCCCTGGCTGCGGCCTTTCTATGGTTCGGTGAAGCACTCCGTGCCGCAGATAGTCTGCGGAAGCA
>JBAZLT010000074.1:0-7198 GCA_041650115.1 Dehalococcoidia bacterium
TGAACCATTCCTTAATGTAGGTGATCTCATATAGTGAACGTACACTGGCCCCCTTGCGCAGGGCTTCGTACATTATGAACTGGCGCTCGCTGGAAGGCTCTTTGAGCATGGTCATCAGCTCGGACAACGTTCTCTCGTTGAAATCTCTGGCAAAGCCCAGGCCATACCTGCCGGATTCCAGGGAGCGTATGGACTTTTGCAGCGCTTCCTTGTAGTTTTTTCCAATACTCATTACCTCGCCCACGGCGCGCATCTGGGTGCCCAGCCTGTCTTCCGCATCCTTGAATTTTTCAAAGGCCCAGCGGGCGAACTTAACCACAACGTAATCGCCTGACGGCGTATATTTCTCGAGGGTGCCGTCGCGCCAGTAGGGTATCTCGTCCAGCGTCAATCCCGCCGCCAGCCTGGCTGATATGAGCGCGATAGGGAAGCCGGTGGCTTTGGAGGCAAGCGCAGAGGAGCGTGATGTGCGGGGATTTATCTCGATCACTACCACGCGGCCGGTTTTCGGGTCATGAGCGAACTGGATATTTGTACCACCGATAACGCGAATGGCCTCCACGATTTTATAGGAGTAATCTTGTAACCTCTTCTGCAGCTTGGGATCTATGGTCAGCATGGGCGCCACGCAGTATGAATCGCCGGTGTGCACACCCATGGCATCCACGTTTTCAATAAAGCAGACGGTGATCATCTGGTTTTCAGAGTCTCGCACCACCTCGAGCTCGAGTTCTTCCCAACCCAGGACGGACTCCTCTATGAGCACCTGGCCGATCAGGCTGGCGGCTATGCCACGCCCTGCCACTGTACGGAGCTCCTCTATGTTATAGACCAGACCGCCGCCTGTGCCGCCCATGGTATAGGCTGGCCTGACCACAACCGGGTAGCCCAGCTCCGAAGCCACACGTTCTGCGTCCTCGATGGTATATACCGCCTCGCTTTTAGGCATTTCGATTCCCAGCCGGTTCATCGTTTCCTTGAAGGCTATACGGTCCTCGCCGCTGCGTATGGCATCGACGTCCACACCTATCACCTCGACGCCGTATTTTTCGAGTACTCCAGCATTGGCCAGCTCGGCGCTGAGGTTTAGCCCTGATTGGCCGCCCAGGTTGGGCAACAGGGCATCCGGTCTTTCTTTCTCGATGATTTTCTCCATCATCTCCACAGTCAGGGGCTCTATATAAGTAATATGAGCCATGCCGGGATCGGTCATGATGGTGGCCGGATTCGAGTTGACCAGTATGATCTCATAACCCAGGCCTTTGAGGGCTTTACAGGCCTGTGTACCGGAATAATCGAATTCGCAGGCCTGACCTATGATGATGGGACCGGACCCGATGATCATTATTTTCTTTATATCGTTTCTTCGCGGCAAGGATGTCCTCCGTTTTTAATTTCAGTCGACGCACATAATCTTTTCGCTCAAACCGCCGCCTGCCTGTGGACGCCGTCCGCGAGCATTGAGACAGCGTTCCGGTCTATAAATATCAGGAAATCCTGACTGAGCTGTGATGCCAGGATAGCTGTCCGCTGCTGATGGTGGCCATAACCATCCCTTTCAATTTACATCCTGCAAATGGCGTATTCCTGCCCTTTGAAAGGAAATTCTGAACGTCCACCGTCCATTCATGCCCGATATCAAGCAGCACGATGTCCGCGCGTGTACCCGTTTGCAGGGTCCCCGCTTTATCTCTCAGCACCCTGGCAGGACCGGCCGTCAGGCTTGTTACAAGGGCATTCAGACCGATCTTGCCGGAGTGCACCAAGGACATGAGAACGCCGAAGGCGGTCTCGAAGCCGCTGATGCCGGATACGGCATTCTCAAATTCACATAGCTTATCTTCGGCTGTATGCGGGGCATGATCTGTAGCTACGGCGTCGATTGTGCCGTCGGCGATACCTCCGATCAATGCTTCAATATCGTCGGGCGACCTCAGCGGAGGATTAACCCTGGCGTTGGTATCATAGGCCAACAGCGTCTGCGCGCCGTTCTGTGTTTTCATCACCCGCTCGTGTGTAAGCGTGAGATTGTGGGGCGTGACATCGCAGGTTACCTTCAGCCCCCGCTTTTTAGCTGCCCGGATAAGCTGGAGAGATCCGGCTGTGCTCATATGCGTGACATGCAGTCTTGCGCCCGTCAGTTCACACAGGGCGATATCCCTCGCAACCATTATTTCCTCGGCTGCGGCGGGTATTCCTTTCAGGCCAAGCCTCGCCGCTACCCAGCCATCGTTCATGTGTCCTCCCTGCGACAGGTTAATGTCCTCGCAATGATCGATTATGGGCAGGTCAAGCATGGCGGTGTTCTCCATGGCCAGGGACATGATGCGTGTATCGCTGACCGGACTGCCATCATCGCTGAATCCCACGCATCCGGCGTCGGCCAGCTCCGTGAGATTGGCCAACTCCTTGCCGGCCCTGCCTGCAGTTATGCATCCGACGGGCAGAATTCTAACCCGGGGAGCATCTCTGGCAGCAAGCTCCCTGACGTAACTTATTGTGGCGGCGCTGTCCAGTGGGGGGTTGGTGTTGGGCATGCAGCATATGGTGGTGTAGCCGCCGCGCGCCGCTGCTGCCGCGCCGCTGGCTATAGTCTCCTTGTTTTCATATCCGGGCTGGCGCAGGTGGCAATGAAGGTCGATGAAGCCCGGGCAGACTATTAACCCTGATGCGTCTATGATTGAGGCGCCGGACTTGGTTATATCCTTGCCGGTCTTTGATATCTTACCTTCGGCGATGAGTATATCGCCCGTCTCATCTATTCCTGCCCCTGGATCCAGTATACGGGCATTCTTTATCAGGAGGAGATTATTTGTCATCTGTTTTTACCTCCTGCTATCAGGTACAGCAGCGCCATGCGCACCGCCACGCCGTTGGTGACCTGCTGCTCGATAAGCGATCTGGTCCCGTAGGCTACATCCGGGCTGATCTCCGCGCCTTCGTTCATGGGTCCTGGATGCATCACCAGGACGTCGGGTTTTGCGCCGGCCAGGCGGCTGCTGTTGATCTGGTATCCCTGAATGTATTCGCGCAGCGACGATATCAGCCCGCTCTGCTGCCGCTCTTTTTGCAGCCTCAAAGGCATGACGATATCGGCGTTTTCGATCGCCGCGTCGAGATTATGCTCGATGGTAACATGGTTGAGTGAATACTTCTCCAGCATATCGCGCAGGCCGTGAGGGATAAGGGTTGGAGGTGCGCACAGGACCAGCTTCATGCCGTAATGGCGCATGCCCCAGATGTTGGAGCGTGCCACCCTGCTGTGCAATATGTCGCCGACGATGACAGCCTTGCGTCCCTTCAGGTCACCGAGTTGCTGTCTCATCGTGAAGATATCCAGCAGGCCCTGTGAAGGATGAGCGTGCCAGCCGTCACCGGCATTGATGATGCTGGTATCAAGGTTTTGCGCGGCCAGATACGGGGCGCCCGAGCAGTTGTGTCTCATAATGATGGCGTCTACCTCCAGGGCCTGCAGGGTGCGCAGGCTGTCTACCAGAGATTCGCCCTTGGCCACGCTGCTCCTGGTCGCGTCCAGGCTGATTGTATCGGCGCCCAGGTATTTCGCAGCCATCTCGAAAGAGGCGCGGGTGCGGGTGCTGGGCTCGAAAAACATGGTGGCAATGGTCTTTCCGCGCAGCGTGGGCACCTTCTTGACATCACGGTCCAGTATCTCGACCATCCCCTCGGCTATCTCGAAAACGAGGTCGGTCTCCTCCCTGCTGAAATCATCCAGGTCGAGCACATGACGGTGTTTCCAGTAGTCGATGGATGGCTGTGCCATTGTTTCTTTCGTAGAGACCCCCTGTCGCGGCTCACTTAAGCTCATTCTTGCCTTCCTCCGTCCTCATGACCGTGACTTTGTCCACAGCATCGACCTCGCTCAGATAAACTTTTATTTCCTCATTGCGCGCCGTGGGGATATTTTTGCCCACAAAATCAGCGCGGATCGGCAGCTCGCGGTGGCCCCGGTCGATCAGAACGGCGAGCTGTATGGATTCCGGCCTTCCCAGGTCTATCAGCGCATCGAGGGCGGCGCGTATGCTACGGCCGGTGTAGAAAACGTCGTCAACCAGAATCAGGTGCTTGCTGGTGATATCAAAAGGAACGTAGGTTTGCTGTACGACGTGTTTGAAGCTGAGGGACGAAACATCGTCGCGGTAGAGGGTAATATCCAGTGAGCCGACCGGTATATCGACCTGCTCCATAGTGCGGATGATTGAAGCCAGGCGCTGTGCCAGCGGGACACCGCGCGTCTTGATACCGATAAATACGATGTTGGTGGCGCCTTTGTTCCGTTCGAGTATCTCGTGTGCGACCCGGACCAGCGCCCTTTCAATGTCGGAGGAGTTAAGCAGAATTTTTTCTGGCATAAAAAAACCTCTTGCCTGCGCTGGCAAGAGGTCTGTTACAAGCACATCTGCCCGGACTAGATTTGCGGCGAAGTAACTTTGCCGTTCCCTTGCCAGCCTCGCTGGGCTGACTTAAAGGTTTATTTTCTATCATTATATCACTGTCGGCAGGTATAAATCAATTATCAGATTGATTGGTGACGAAAAGATGGTAATATAATCAGGCGCAGACATTGTAAGGAGGTGGGGCGTTGTCGCTTCTTACTCTATCGCAACGCCTTCATGTTAACATAACGCGATGTTCCCCTTGACACACGTAGACAATTGTGTTACTCTATATCTAAGTGAGATATGGAGTGTGTGTCATGCAAAAGTATAGCACAAAGGATTTCGACCATGATTTCCCCACTGATGATGCTTGTTTAGAGTGGCTATTTAAAGCCCGTTGGCCTAATGGAGTAACCTGTATTAAGTGTGGCAAGGTTACTAAACATTACCGCATTAATAAGCGTCCTGTATATTCCTGTGATCTCTGTGGTAATCATGTATATCCGATGGCAGGAACAATCTTTCAAGACACAAGGTTTGACCATCTCCGGCTGTGGTTTAAGGCTATTGCATATATGGCTGCTACTCGATGTGGCATGTCATCTCGTAATCTCAGCCGTGATCTCGGTGTTACTATCAAAACTGGTTATAGAATGTGGAAGCAAATTCGCAAGGTATTTTCCGAAGGTAAGGGTGTCAAATTTGTTGGGCATGTTGAGTTAGATGAGACTTATATCGGTGGTAAATCCAAAGGCAAACGTGGTCGTGGTGCTGAAAATAAAACTGCTGTGCTCGGTGTTGTGGAGCGCAAAGGCAGAGCAAAGGGAATTGTTATACCGGATGCTAAAGCTAAAACACTCATTCCTCTTGTTGAGGATAATGTCTTGAAAGAGGCTACAGTATACACCGATGATTTCTTGAGTTATAAGCGTCTTACTGAGTTAGGCTTCGATCATAAAACTGTTGCTCATTCGCAGAAGGTTTATGTGGCTGCTGGAGACATTCACACTAACAGCGTTGAAGGATTTTGGTCCCAGTTAAAGCGTAGCATTGACGGCACCTATCATCATGTAACTGCAAAACACATACAGGAATATGTTGATGAATACAGCTTTAGATATAGTCATAGACAGGATGAAAGGCCAATGTTTTTAACTATGCTCGATCAGGTAGTTAAGAAGGCTTCTTTGTCTCAGGCTTAGCTTTGATTTCAGTTGTGGCTACTACATGCAAAGCTTCAAACACCTGAGATTTAGTTGCCCCAGGCTCACAATCTTCTAATCGTTTTGATGGTTGCTGGTGCTCCGCCTTGCCAGTGTTTCGCATTTTCGTCTCAAATTAACTATGCCATTTCAATCTATTCGTGTCAAGCAATATTGCCGAAGCTTATTGCTGTTAATATCATAGCATCTGCCAACGTTGCGCAATTTGCAACATCTTCACATTTAATAATGTCTCGTATATGATAAGTTATGGGTTTAAATGGTTTTGCCCATATGCTATCTAAGGCGATAATAGCCAAACCTGACCATTTTCCCCAAACATACATACACAACAAGTCATCTGAAGGAATCCATCTAACGATCATTTTATAACCATAAGGAGAGATATTAAGCAATGCTTGATGAGACAGAACGTTTCCCTGACAATTTAATTAGGAAAGCATGGCAGAGACAGGGGGGCAAATGTGCAAGATGTGGGAAGAAATTGCTAACTGCCAATAAAGAACAAGGCACCGTAGGAGTATGGCACGCTCACCCAAAACGCTGTGATATGGGATACGATCTATTTGATAACTGTGTTTTGCTTTGTACAGATTTACCGGAAAATTGCCATTTCAATATCGGGCATATGGGGCACCATATGTACACTTATGCGGTATTGGAAGATTATGATTTACCTTTTCTTTATGCGGGGACAACGTATAAACGGGTAGGCAGAGAATACCGAGATAGATTGTGGAAAATGAGTCATCCAGATTTTGAGTCAGAACAATGATCAGTTAGACAGGACAATGAGTTGTTTATAACCGTTGACTCTTACTAACTGTTGTGTTAGTATCCAAATTGACCACTATTAGTAGTGGTCTGGTACGGAGACGTGACAGAGTGGTCGATTGTGACCGACTCAAAATCGGTTGTGTCCTGCCGGGCATCGCGGGTTCGAATCCCGCCGTCTCCGTACCAGAAATACAATTGCCCCTGTAGTTGAATGGATACAACAAGGCTCTACCGAAGCCTTAGATGTGAGTCCGAGTCTCACCAGGGGCACCTCCTTTTAACATACAAATTAGTAAACTATTGTTAATTACTTATAATCTTAGCAACATGTTGACAAATGTCAAGAAAGGGGTTTAGAAGTGTAGCCTGTTTTTGTTTTCTGAGTCAAGGTTGATGTTATAAAATTAGTACAGATGTCTACATGCCTTTAAGGGAACATCACGTAACATAATATAGATCATGGGAGGAAAAAGTGAAATTTGAGGTCAGACCGGGTGTTGTAAACACCGTTGCAACTGACGCGGTAGTTATAGGCGTTTTCGAAGGTGATGGAGGGCTGTCTGGAGCCGCCGCTGAGCTGGACATGGCTCTGGGGGGGATCATTAAGGATCTGATCAGCTCGGGTGAGGTGAAAGGCAAGCTGAATGAGATTCATGCGATGCATACGCTGGGAAAAATACCATCTCGTCTGGCTGTGGTGGCAGGTATGGGCAAGCAGGCGGAATGGGATACAGATAAATTGAGGGATGTTGCTGGAGAAGCAGTGCGCGCGCTGCGCAGGCACAGGGCCGGGTCTGCGGC
>JBAZLT010000075.1:0-7196 GCA_041650115.1 Dehalococcoidia bacterium
CCTCAGCCATCAGGTCAATCCCTGCATCAGGGAATACCGTCGCTTTTCATCAACCGCCATCGACGCCTCGCTCAAGCCGCTGGTCGGCAGCTATGTGGCTCAGCTGGAGAAGAGGTTGGAGGCGATTGGCTATAAGGGGCAGCTTTCGCTGCTAACGTCCAGCGGCGGCGTTGTATCAGCGGAGGAGTTTGTAAAGAAGCCGATCTTTAGCGTGGACTGCGGTCCGGCTCTGGCGCCCAGCGCCGGCAGGCTGATAGCGGAAACCGACCTCGGCATAGATAACATCATCACCACCGACATGGGCGGCACCAGCTTCGATGTGGCCTGCATAACCGGCGGCGAGATCGCGGTCTCGCGTGAGACTGAGGTCGGCGGCTATATGCTGGGCATCAATAAGGTGGACAGCAAGTCCATCGGCGCAGGCGGAGGCAGCATCGCCTGGGTGGACACGGGTGGACTGCTGCACATCGGTCCCCACAGTGCCGGCGCTGTGCCCGGCCCGGCCTGCTACAACAAGGGCGGCACGGAGCCGACCATCACCGACGCCAACGTCGTGCTCGGCTATCTCGACCCTTCGTATTTTCTGGGCGGGGGCATGAAGCTGGATAAAAAGTTAGCCGTTAAAGCAATTGATGAAAAGGTCGCAGGGCCTCTGAAGCTAAGCGTTGAAGAGGCGGCCTATGCCATGTGGGGCGCGGTCAATGCCAGCATGTCCAACGTGATCCAGGATATCACCATCTGGAGGGGCATAGATCCGCGCGAATATACGATAGTATCGGGAGGAGGAGCGGGCGGCATGCATATCGCCGCCATAGCCGCGGAGTTGGACGTTAAAAAAGTATTGATTCCCAGGGTGGCCGGGGCGCTAAGCGCATTCGGCGGGGCTTTCGCGGACATTACCTCCGAGTTCAGCCTGAGCAAATTTACGGAGAGCGGAAGCTTCGATTTCGACGGCATCAACGCGGCGCTTGATGGCCTGAAAAAGCAGGCGACGGAGTTTTTCGAGCATATGCGGGTACCTGTGAAGCAGCGGAAACTCCAGATTTATACCGAAGCCAGGTATCCATTCCAGGTCTGGGAGATCTCTGTGCCTCTGCGAGGCAACAGCATCGGCAATCAAAAACAGCTCGACGTACTGGTATCGGACTTTCACAAGCTGCACCAGAAAATATTTTCCGTCAGCGCGCCTGATCAGCCGGTGGAGTTTGTCTACTGGAGGGCCAAGGCGGTCGGCAAGATGCCAAGGATCGATTTCCCGGCGGTAAAGACCGTCTCCGGCGCTGCCAAGAGCAGCGGCGCCAGGAAGGCCTATTTCAGGGAGCTGGGCGGCATGGTGGACACGCCCATTTATAAGGGCGTGGACCTGAAGCCGGGCAACCGGATACCTGCGCCTGCTATTATCGAAGAGCCTACCACCACCATTCTGGTTATGCCCGGATGCAGAGCATCGATCACCAAATACGGGAACTACCTGATTGAGATAGGGCAAACTAAAAAGTCACGTGACACAAAGAAATAATCGGATTCAGAAGGACTATAGTATTAATAATCTGTCCCGGTTAGTTAGAGCTCATGCTGATAGCATCAACATATGAGGAGTCCAATGTGAACATATTACTCAGAGACAAGGTGGCCATGGTGACTGGTGCCAGCCGGGGTATCGGACGCGCTATAGCGCTGGATATGGCAAGGGCCGGGGCTGATATTATACTGGCCAGCCGCAAGCAGGATGAACTGGAGAAGGTCGCGGACGAAATCAGGGCGATAGGACGCAGGGCTTTGCCAGTGGCTGCGCATATCGGGAAAATGCCGGATATTGTCAACCTGGTCAACAAGGCTATTAAGTCTTTCAAGAGAATAGACATCCTGGTGAACAATGCTGCTGCAAATCCAACAATGGACCCCGCTATCTTTGCCAGTGAACGTGCCTGGGATACCATCATGAATCTAAACCTCAAGGGACTTTTCTTCCTTAGCCAGGCGGTTGCCCAAATCATGAAGGACACAGGTACTGGGGTGATCATCAATATTGCCTCAGTCTCGGGCATCCTGGCACACACAACACTGCCCGTATATGCAATTAGTAAAGCCGGTGTGATCCATGCTACAAAAATCATGGCAGCGGACTGGGCGCAATACGGAATCAGGGTGAACACAATCTCTCCGGGTCAGGTCAAAACTCACCTGAGCCAGGCCTTATGGAGTAACCCTGAAATCTATGCGATGATGCTGGAAAGAACGCCATTGAAACGCATGGCGGAGCCTGCAGAAATAGCCAGCGCAGCCGTATTCCTCGCATCCGATTGTGCCAGCTACATCACCGGTCAAAATTTTTTAATCGATGGGGGCATAAGCCTTATATAACCGTTTGACTGCTTCCGGCAGGACCTCCCCGGTGCTCTCCCGGAACCGCAGATCACATATGTTATCCAGCGGAGTCTCCCCCTGGTTGATGATGACCAGCTTCGCGCCGGCTTCATGAGCGATTTCGGGCATGGAGGCCGCAGGCTGCACGACCAGGCTCGAACCGGCGACGATGAAAAGGTCGCACAGCCGTGAGTGCCGTTCCGAATCCTGATAGGCCCTGCGGGGAATCGGGTCGCCGAAATTTACCACGCTCGAAACCAGCTTGCCTTTTTCGCAGATCGGGCAGCGTGCATTCAGCAGGTCGGGAAATGCATCGACCTGTTCTGCGCACGAGGTGCACCTCAGCTTCGTTATGTTGCCGTGGAACTCGGCTATCATCTCGGTCTTGATGCCCGACCGCAAATGCAGGTTATCGACGTTCTGCGTGATGAGAAATTTGAGTATGCCCATGTTCTGCAGCTCGGCGACCGCCAGATGCGCCTGATTCGGCTCAACCTGGGTCCAGTCCACGCCAGCCGGCGGCGGCAGCCCCCTGGCCTGCCTGGTCCACAGTCCATCGGGACCCCTGAAATCCGGCAACCCCGATTCAGTGCTGATACCGGCACCCGTAAAAATGACCAGGTATTTCGCCTGCGCCATCCAGTTCACCAGCGTGTCGATCCTGCCGCTCAAATCGCTCATCGTATGACCGCTTTACCTCCCAGAATCCTATTATATACATTTCATGACGCCGCTACCTCGAAATGATCTGCGCTATAAAAAATAAGCTGCTGTAATTCGTTGACAAAACACTTTCCTTATTTTATATTTGAGCCGCCTATGTTTAAACACCCCAGGAGGTGTCCCGATGCATACTGATCATATGGCCGCATCTTCCTTCCCGGATGAAGCTGCGTTAAGAGAAAGGCTGGGCATCCCGAAGGACGCACGCAAGGTTCTTATCATGGCAGAATCCAGCCACTGGGACCCTCAGTGGCTTTTAGATACGGAAACATACTACCGCACCTGCATTGTCAGGGTCTTCAAAGGCATACTGTCTGAATTCAGGGTCGATCCCAGGCGGACTTTTGCCATCGAGTCCGTGCTTTTCCTGAAGATGTTCTGGGAGAGGAATCCGGGCAAGCAGGAGGAGCTGCGCTCACTGATAAACAGCGGACGGCTGATACTGACCGGTACAGCCATGGGGCAGCCCGACACCAATTTGCCCCTGCTGGAATCGATTCTCCGCGATTACCAGATAGGTCAGCAGTGGCTGCGTGACAACGGTATCCAGGCTGAGCCGGATATCGCCGCCTTCGCCGACAACTTCGGCCATAGCCCGGCCCTGCCAACTATCCTCAACTCCCTCGGATTCCGCTACACCAGCTTCGCGCGGGTGGACGGCGGTTACTACGAAGGCTGTGATTTCAGACCGGAATCGGATTTCCCCATGCCGGGATCGACCGCCGAGATACTGCTCAAGAAGCTCCAATCCCTTGATTTTATCTGGAGGACCGCCGACGGGGCGGAGCTCCGTTGCCTGTTCATGCCTTATACCTACGGAATGGGCGACGACCTCACTATTAACCCCGCCTGGCTGCTGCCGGGGCTGGTGTCGAGGCAGCTGTTCATCAAGCGCTGGTGCGGAATTATTTTCGGAATTCCCTCACGCTCGGAGAACCAAATCGCAGGCAGGGTGAAGGAGTACGTCGACAGGCTGGCGCCGCTCTCGAGGACGGATTACCTGTTCTGCCCGACGGGATATGATTTTAATCCGCCTCTGCCCGGCCTCATGAAACTTATCGACCGCTACAATCGAAAATCCTACCCGCAAACCGGTATATACTTGATCTCCGCCACACTCAAGGACTACTTCGATCTCACTTCCGACGCATATAAGGACCTACCCGTCCTTCAGGACCTCGATATCAATCCGGTCTCAATGGGTTGCGCTTCCTCCAGGCCTTACATCAAACAGCTCTGTCACCAGCTGGTAAAAGACCTGGTGACGGCTGAGACATTGAACGTCACAGGCCCGAATAAGGATCAAAGACATGCAAAGATGCTGAAACAGGCATGGGAAGCCGCAGCCGAATCCAATCACCACGACTTTATCACCGGAACGTCCACCAACAGCGTTGTCTACAAATGCCAGCTGCCGCTTCTGCAGAAAGCTCAATCCAAAGTGGATTCGGTGCTCAATGACCTGGTTGCATCACTGACTCCGATTGCCGCCGCGAACCCGGCGCCGCGCCCGCCCGAATGGAGCCAGGAAGGGTCTCTGTTCAAGGTACGCAATCAATACTATGCTCTGACGCTGGACCGCGATAAGGGCGGCTGCATCGTAGAATGGCTGGATATGGCCTCCAATAAATCCATCCTCAAAGGCCCTGCAAACGACCTGATACTTTACCGGGATTCAGGCGGACTCTGGCGTCTGCCGTGGGAATACCCCGGAGGCCTGTTCGCCGAGGTAACGCGCGCCAGCACGAGCCCGTGTTTATTCAATGTCGGTGAAAAGGAAGGTATCCTGGAAGCCAGGATCGTGACTGATTTCGAGGGGGTAGCCATCACCAGGCTCGTCCGTTTCAGGACGGATTCACCGTACGTCGAAGTGACGATATCCGGATCCACGAAGAAAGACCGTACTGTTGTTTGTTGCTTCCCGTTACACAGCCCTGGTCGGATTTCTATGGACGTACCGGGAGCTGTGGTAACCCGCCCCGAACACACAATATACGACCCGACATACTGGGCTGCCCACAGCTTTGTGAACGTTGAACAGCCGAACGGTCACGGTATGTTTGTGAACTTCAGCCGGACCGCCTCGGTCAGCATCAGCCAGAGCGGCCTGCAGTTCATCGCTGTAAGAAATATAAATAGCGAGCGAACCGCTTCAAACAAGGTACTGATGGCCTTCGGGGCGAAAGGAGATACAAGGGAGCAGACCATAAGTTTCGCCTTTTGTGCTACCCCGGCCGCAGAGCCGCATGGCCACGGTATGACCGCAGCTTCAGCACAAATCAGCGAAATATGGAACAGCGACATTGAAAACAGGATCGGCGCCGCGGCAAAGGGGGCTGTAATTGTCGACGATGCCGCTGTCGGCGTAATCGGAGTAAAGGACGCAGAACTTGGCCAGGGTGTCATCGTACATCTCTTCTCAGACAGGGTTACGGGTCAGGAAATCCGGCTGCGCGTCAAAGACCGGCCTATCCTCGAGGCCTGGTCCTGTGATGCGCGCGAACGGGATATTGCACGTATCAAGATTGTCGATGGGCAAGCCGTAGTGCCCGTAACCAGCCCCATAATTTGTATTCGCGTCCATATCTAAACAGGAGGCTGATATGTCTGCGACCAAACGCGCACTGGTAGTAACACTGCTTTTCGTTGTCCTCTTTCTGTTCGGCGGCTACACCACGCTGGACTGGTACCAGTTCTTCACGGGCACGGCGGACTTCACACGGCCCGAGATTCCGTACGTGCGCACCACCAAGGTCGCCGTCTCCTTCATATCTGCCATACTGGTCTTCATCATCGGCAGGGACGGCTTCAACCGCGGCGATACCAAACGACTGGTGCTGGCCTATGCCGCCATCGCCATCGGTGATATTTTCCTGGTTTTCGATATCAATATGGTCGGCATGGCGGTCTTCGCCATCGCGCACATGTTCTTCATCCTGCGCAACGGATGGGGCCTCAAGGACTATTTGAAAAAGAAATCCACCGCCAACAGGACATGGGATATTCTCACGGCGCTTTTCATACTGGCGCTGGCCGGCGGCATGATGTTCGGATACTTCCTGCCCACGATGGGACCGGGACTGATGTTCTACCTGCTGCTGGTCTACAGCTTATTTTTAGGCGTCTCCCTGTGGGCGGCCTGGGCCGCGGTAAGGATCGGCTTCATGCCCAAAGCCAACGCCTGGCTGGTGGCCATCGGACTTTCCTGCTTCTTCGTCAGCGACCTGCTGGTGGGCGTCCACTTCGCCACGCAGCCGGGACAGTTCCAGACCTGCGCCATCTATATCACCTGGCTTTTCTATACTCCGGGACTGGTGCTGCCGGCGCTGAGCGGCTACAAACTGGACCGACGATCAGCTTAACGAATGCCGCCGTCCGCCTGCCGTGAAGTTGATTTTGAAGCCGATTTCTGATAGATTATTTAACCGGTTTGGCTATCGTCATTTTTTTTATATCTGAATCCACCCGGTACACCTGTCCCTTGAACCTTAACCTGACATTTTCGGAGGTTAATACGCCATGGCCAAAATAAATCTCACTATCGATGGTAAATCCATAACCGCCGACAGCGAAAACACTGTGCTGGAAGCGGCCACGCTGGCTGGCATCTACATCCCCCAGCTGTGCTCGCACCCCGACCTCAAGCCGTCGGGGGAATGCGGCCTGTGCGCGGTCGAGATAGAAGGGACGGGAGAACCGGTCCAGGCCTGCAACACCAAAGTGGCGGACAACATGGTGGTCCACACCGACAACGACTCCATCAGGAATAAGCAGAAGCAGGCGCTGGAGAAGATACTCAAACAGCACCCCAATGCCTGCCTCACCTGCTGGAGAAGGGAACGCTGCAAGCCTTACGATATCTGCCTGCGCAATGTCGATGTGACAGAGAGGTGCGTCACCTGCCCCGAGAACAGCCACTGCGAGCTGCAGCAGGTGGTGGACTTCCTGGATATGGGCAACCAGGATATACCCTACACCTACCGCAACCTGCCCGTGCAGCGGGACAATCCCTACTTCGACCTGGATTACAACCTGTGCATCGCCTGCGGACGCTGCGTCAGGGCCTGCCGCGACCTGAGGGGCATCAAGGCTCTCGATTTCAAGGA
>JBAZLT010000076.1:0-7195 GCA_041650115.1 Dehalococcoidia bacterium
GCAGGCCGAAGCGCAGGTCGGGACGGTCCGAGCCGGTGGTATCCACGGCCTCCGCGTATTTCATGCGGGGGAAAGGCCGGTGCAGAGTGATCCCTCCTATGGCGAATATTTTAACGATCAACTCTTCGATCAGCCCGTAGAGGAACTCCTCGTCGATAAAAGAAGCTTCGATATCGAGCTGGGTGAACTCGGGCTGCCGATTGGGACGCAGGTCCTCGTCGCGGAAGCAGCGCGCAAGCTGGAAATAGCGCTCCATGCCGCTGATCATGAGCAGCTGTTTGAAGAGCTGTGGCGACTGGGGCAAGGCGTAAAAATTCTGCGGGTGGACGCGGCTGGGGACTAGGTAATCGCGTGCGCCCTCGGGTGTGCTCATCGTCAACATGGGGGTCTCGATTTCCACAAAACCCTTCGAGTCCAGGAACTCGCGCACGCACTGGAAGATACGGTGCCGTGCTATCAGGTTGTCGCGCATGGATGGCCTGCGCAAATCCAGGTAGCGGTACTGCAGACGTAAATCTTCGGCCACGCTGTCCCCGCCCGCGGATGCCGCGCCCGTAACCATAGCCTTCTCGGAGATGGCGAACGGGAGGGGGTCGGCTTCAGCGAGCACGGTCAGCTCGCTGACCATGACTTCGATACTGCCCGTCTCGATGTTGGGATTTTCCGTGCCGGCCAGGCGTTTTTTAACATCACCGCTGACAGCGATACAAAATTCGGAGCGTAGCGAGGCCGCCCTCTGGCAGATATCGGGGCCGGCGACCTCCGGGCTGAAGACGACCTGGATAATGCCGCTGCGGTCGCGCAGGTGGATGAACAACAGTCCGCCGTGGTCGCGGAAGGCATCCACCCACCCGGCCAGCAAAACCTTTCGGCCTGCATCGGCAGGTGTCAAATCCCCGCAAAAAACACGCTGAGCAAAAAGCATGAGATAAGTCCTTTCTGTTCGAGCAGTTAAAGAATTACTTTATATGCGCAACTGTGAATCGAGGCTGCGAAGCGTATCAAAACTGTACTGCCGACAGCAAAATTTGCCCATAAGTGTATCATTTTTCAGGCTGGAATTGAAGCAGGGGCAGCTCGTTTTGAAGGCTGATTGCGAGGCAGGCGTTGCCCGTAGGGCCGGCTTGCGATAACATAAAGAGACCTCTACGTTTACCGTGATATTTATCAAGGAGAATTCATCGCCGATGAAAAGGATCTTATCGCTTGTGCTGTTTTTCGTAATAATCATTTCTGTGGTCGTGACGGCGGCGGGCTGCGCCGGTCCGGTGAAAAATATCAAGCAGATGAAATCGGCGACGGAGAACCTTCAGTCCATAATTCAATCGAGGCTGCTCAACCTGGATAACGCCGTTGAGGACGCCGCTGAAAAAATCGCAAAAAGCGGACTCCAGGGTGAAGAGACGAGGGGGATACTAAACGGGCTATGCAGAAAATACCCCTACCTGACGGATTGCTCGACCTCCGATACTCAGGGGAGGATGATCACAGTGGCGCCCGAGGCATACCGTCGTTATGAAGGGACGGAGACTGCCACCACTGATGCTTCCAGGCAGTTCTTCGCGGATTTTGCTCAAAACAGGAAGCCCATGCTGAGCAACGTCTTCAGGGCGGTTGAAGGTATCGATGCCGTGGTGCTGGTCCGGCCGGTGATCAGCGAGAACGGCGAGCTGCTGGGTATGGTCAGCGCCCTGTTCAAGCCGGGAGATCTGCTGGACAGCACGATCGCCCCCGCCGCGGAAGTGAGAGCCATGAAGGTCAACGTTGCGCAGACGGACGGGCTCACCATCTACTGCTCGAACGGGCTTGAGACCGGCAGGAACCTGCTGACGGATCCGCGCTATGTGAACTACCCCGAACTGGAGGCGATGGGAAAAAAGATGGTAGCGCAGCAGACGGGCTCGGCTGAATATACTTACACCAGCGACGCTACAGGCCAGCCGGTGAAGAAGACCGCCGTCTGGACTACCATAGTTCTGCATGGCACAGAATGGCGGCTGGTATCGATAGCCGAGCTCGGCAACTGAGTGTAGATTATACCGAGCAACTTTGGGAGGTTGGCATGTTTAATGCGATTACGGACGTGCCCGGTATCATGGTCGGCCATTTCACCGATTTAAATGCGGCGACGGGGTGCACGGTAATTCTTTGCGAGGGTGGAGCGGTGGCAGGGGTGGATGTCAGGGGAGGCGCTCCGGGGACACGGGATACAGACCTTCTCAACCCGGTCAACGTGGTTGAAAAAATTCATGCGGTTATGTTGAGCGGCGGCAGCGCCTTTGGGCTCAATTCAATCGGAGGCGTACAGCGCTACCTGGAGGAAAAGGGGATAGGTTATGAGATGGCCGGAGTGAGGGTTCCCATTGTGCCGGGAGCGGTTGTTTTCGACCTCGACATCGGCAATGCAGGAGTTCGCCCCGGCGCAGACGAAGGCTACAAAGCGTGCCGGAATGCAACATCAGGCCCGATTGTCGAGGGTTGTGTGGGCGCCGGAGCCGGCGCCATGATCGGCCAACTTAAAGGTAAAAAATGTGCTATGAAAGGCGGGCTGGGTACCGCCAGCCTGAAATTCTACGGCGAAGTGGTGGTTGCAGCTCTGATTATTGTTAATGCGCTGGGCGATATTATTGACCCGGCGAGCGGACGTATTATGGCGGGAATCCGGCATGAAGATGGCAGGGGCCTTGATAATACCATAGAGCTGATGAAACAGGGATATACATTTCTGGCGGAGCCCGGCCGCAATACGGTAGTGGGGGTTGTGGCCACTAATGCAGTTCTGACTAAAGCACAGGCTGCCAAGGTCGCCGGCATGGCGCATGACGGCTTGGCCCGCTCTATAAATCCTTCGCATAGCATGCACGATGGGGATACGATCTTTGCCCTTTCACTGGGCGATCGAGTAAGCGATGTCACCTCGGTGGGATCGATGGCTGCCGAAGTGACCAGGATGGCCATAGTCAATGCAGTGAAAAAGGCGACCAGCCTGGATGGCGTTCCCTCTATCGACGATTTTCCGCAATGACAGAGTATTAATTCTTCAGGTGCGCTTTCCGCGAGTGATAAGCACAAGGAATACGATCAACGCCAGTAATGCACAAACAGAATCCAGAATTGTGTACACCGTATCGCCTGAAGTGTAGCTGTTAATTCCAAACAGGATGCAGGCGATTAGATACGCAAGGGGAAGAAAGATATTTATATTGCGAGTTTTCTTTATTAATGTCTCGTATAACTGGAACACCCAACCGACTACTGTAAAAATAAGCCCCGCCAGATACATAATTGCCTGATCCTCCTTAATTGCGGATTTTATTCGACTTGATGGTATGCTTGTTGCCCATCATAATCACTTACGCCAGTGTTCCCGACCACCGCCGCTGAGGTGAAAGATGGGGTGAGTGGAGGGATTCGAACCCTCGATATCCAGGGCCACAACCTGGCGCCTTAGGCCTCTGGGCCACACTCACCACAACGGCAGAGATTATAGCGTAAAGGGGCCTGTTTTTACCAGTTTAACTGGAATGTGTCAGTTCCCGGTCATTGCGAGCCCGCAGGGCGCGGCAATCCTGTGTATACGTATGACAGTACAAGATTGCTTCGCTGCCTGCCACGCCTTCGGCTCACCGCAATAGCGATGGCCAAAATGGGCTCGCAATGAAGCAGAGAGTAGCGCCCGGCTACAATGAAATTTCAGCGTCTTCTTTTCCGGTAAATGATGACCTGTATCGACAGGCCGAATAGAATGGTGAAAACGAGCGCTGCCAGCAGACCGTTTGTAGTGTTATCAGAAGGTATCGCCGGTACCGGAACCTTCGGCTCCGCCGCAGTAGTGAAGGAAAATACGGGGCTGCTGTCACCGGGCATCGGCTTGAGCGGCGTGACCTGCCAGAAATATGCTCTGTCGTACTCCAGCCTCCAGGGAAGCTTGAAGGCCGATGTATCCACTGTCTGGTCTATTACGGATTGGCCCAGGTCCGGATCCGCGGAAAGCACGAAGCGGTAGCTGGTGGTACCCTGCATGGGCGACCAGGCGAAGCTGAGCGGGTAGGGTGGCACTTCGCAGGCATTATGGCAGGGCTGCAGCGACTCGATGCCCGCATAGGCGGGCGCAGAGACCGGATAGCCTGGTCGGACGACGAAGCTGAAGCCGGGGGACCAGCGGCTGCGTATGACCTGTCCCGTGGCCGCCCTTCTCACCCTCACGCGCCAGAAGTAGTCCTGCCCGGCGGCGGGCAGTGTGCCCGGCCTGATGTAGTAGGAGGGATAGAGTGAGTTCTCCGGCACGAAGAAGGGATTATCCGCCGGCTCCGCCTCCGTAACCACCAGGTCGAACCATTTATCCTTACCTACCTCCACCTCGTAGGCGTCGGCCAGAGAGAGCTGCTCCCACCTCAAGTCAACCAGCGCGTTGCGTCCGGTCACTGGATCGCAATAAACCAGGCTGTTGCCTTTGGGCGAGATCAGCCAGGGTGAACGGTTGGCCAGAGTGTCCCGGAAGGCCCAGAGCAGGCCTGTGCCCGCGACCACATCGTAATCCCGCGCGTCGAATGCCCAGAGCGTATCATCGGCATATACCAGCGCGGTGGGCTCCAGCCTGAAGACGACGCCTGCGGACAGGCCGGTCGACAGGCTGTCCCAGAATACGCCGTCCTTGGGAATGCCCGCGCGCGAATAGCCGGTCCTCGATACGCCCGTGGCATTATTGATCTGGCTGAATGCAGCGTAATACATGCCACGTGCGGCTGCCGCCTGCCCGTAATAGCTGTTGTCCGGCGGTACCATGTCGTCCCAGCGGTTGCTGTTGCCCACGGTCCAGCGGTATAGCCCGCCTGCATCGTCGGCCAGATAAATAAGGCGGTTGTCCTTAAACTCTTCGTCGAAGGCCACATGGCGGTTGCCGCTGCCGTAGGCCGGCTCGGTTATAAGCTCCCAGTTGTCCCCGTGGTCCAGTGAATAGGATACAGGGCACTGGCGCCCCAGCGCCGCGCCGACCATGACGCCGCCCTCGTGCACAACTATATTGTGTGCCGACAGCAGGCCCGTATCACGGATCTTATCCCAGACCCATCCGCCCGTTTCGTACCTGCCGCGTCGCACCAGCGCATCGGCCTGTGTCACGTAGAGCTCGTCGCTGCTCCCCGCCGCCATGTCCTGCAGATAAATGTCGGGCAGACAATTGCGCCAGGTCTGTCCGCTGTCCTGAGATTGTACGATGCTCTTTGTACCCTGATTGCCCAGAAATACAAGCGCCCCGTCTTCGTCCTCCGGCGCCAGCCTGAGCAGGGGAGCGGTGAAGTCCAGGGAGGCCGCACGCTGCCAGGCCTCGCCAGCAACGGGGGTGCGGCTGCGCCACGTGCTGCTCAGCCCGTTGTCGTTGACCGACGATATGTAAACGGTCTTTCCGTCCTTGGCCACCGCCAGTGCGCGGAAACGATTGATCTGCGTATCGATCAGGCTCAACTGGTTCCAGGAAACTGCATCATCCCGGCTGATCGAGAAAGCGGTCTCATCCAGTGGGGATGAAGCCCAGGGCGCGCCGTTGATATCAGCCCACTGGGCAGGACTGCTGCGGTTGCCCGAACCCGTGCCGGCGAAGGCGGCAGAGCCGTCGTCGGTCCAGACTACCTGCACGTTTGCGAAGCCGGTATTGTAACCGCCTGTAGGCGGCTTTAGGGGCTTGACCCAGGTGCTGCAGTTTGCCAGCGGATCGGCTGTGAACCATAGCCTGGCCTCCCCCGTAGCCGCGCTGGATTCAACGCATCCCGCCAGCAGCTTGCCGGACGTGCTGGACCCGCTGTAAGCGATGGAGCAGACGCGCGGCCTGCTTACCGGGAGATTGAGGCGGGTGACGATGGTATCGTTAATGCGATAGACGTCATCCAGCGGACGAGACGTGCCGAAGGCGGTGCCGTTGGAGTCGCAGGTGGCGAATATAATGCGTTTTGGGATGGAGCCGCCTTCGAAATCGTCCGGCAGGGCCAGGCTGCCGGTGATAATCCTGTCCTTGCCGCTGGCGGCCGCGCCGGCCTGGTCGGGAGTGCACAGCTCGACGGGATAGCCCTGGGCCGTATTCCAAAAACATGCGTTGGCGCCGATATCCCTGAAGCCCAGGTTGATATAGGTGCGCTGTGCGGTAGAGGCGATTAAGACCAGTGTAGCATCAGATTCATAGGAGGGCGAGGGCTGCAGGGCAAGTATGTCTCCGCCGGCGAAGCCCTGCGCCTGCCATCCCGCAAGCCCGGGGCAGCACGTAGACTTCGCCCTGTGCCAGGGCGCCTCCCGGCGTCCGGCTCGCCGCGATGATGTCGCGTACTCGCATCTCACGGTAATCGTAGGAACCCGTTATTGAGATGTTGCCTATCTGCTCATCGGGGCCGTGGAGGAAAGGGATAGCCCCGCTGTAGCTCCACATGGTGCCGCCGTCCTCGCTGTAATAGACCTCCCTGCGGCGATCGCCCGCGGCGTTCATACAGACGGCGGCAACAAAGTCGGCATTGTCGGGAGCAACAGCGATAGCCGCCACAGGGAAGACCGGCGCGGGCAGCCCGGGTGTGCGGGCCAGCCAGTGTGTGGGGCGCTGGCTCCAGGATATGCCGCCGTCCTCGCTGCGCCAGATGCCGGCATTGGTGACCAGCCCCGCGCTGGAGTTGGCTATGTCCAGCGCGTAAATAACGCCGCTGTGCGAGAACACCAGCGCATTGATCTCGCTGCGGAACCGTATATCGTTGCGCTGGGGATAGCTGCCGGGAGTATCGATAGTCCCCCATTTGAGGACGCATGAGGATGGTGTGACCGCCTGCGCCGGCTGAGGTTGAAAGAAGGGTATTATCAGCGCTATGGTGGCGATGAGGATGACGACACGCAGGCGGCGCCCGGAACCTATTTCACGCGCATGAGGGCCGGTTCTATCCACGACGCACTTCCCCGCCTCCATGGTCCGTTGACCTCGTATCTCAGAGAAAACCCGGTTAGAGGGCCGTCCGCATGTCTTGAATCGAGCCGGTGGCTCTCAACATTGTTCATTTGCCGAAAACCAGATCGTAACAATTATTCGATCCGTCACTCTCAGGGCATGATTCATCGCCGTTGATGCACGCCCGCATGGTCAGGGTGTCGAAACCTATGCCGCTGCTGCCTAAATAGTTGAAACGGGGCGAAAAATGGTACTGCTGGAAAGCCTCCGTTCGCTCTT
>JBAZLT010000077.1:0-7160 GCA_041650115.1 Dehalococcoidia bacterium
CAGCTACTCCTGCGGTGCCGTCCGATACCACGCAGCCTGTTATCAGCGACATATTAAAAAAGTCTATTACCGATCACGGCGCCACGATCACCTGGAAGACGGACGAGCTCTGCACCAGCAGGGTCACATACCAAACCGATGTGGGTGAGCCCCATGTCCTCAACGCGGCGGTCACACCCACCCGCTATCACAAGGTGGACCTCAGCGGGCTGGAAAACAATAAGTATTATTATATAACCATTATCAGCCGCGATGAAGCCGGCAACGAGGCCAGTCATAAGACGAACTTCCAGACATTGATGACGGCGGCCGACACTGCCGCGCCGCTGCTCGTAGGCGAGCCGTCGGTATCCGCCGATGATACGACCGCCACTATCGCCTGGGAAACAGACGAGAAGGCCAAGTCGCAGGTCAGATACAGCCTGGGCACGGGATACGAATTTCCGTCCGGCTTCACCTACGAGTACAGCTACAACCACAGCATTGCTCTCAGCGGGCTTTCGCCCAACACGGAGTACCACTATCAGCTTATATCCCGGGACGCCTCGGGCAACGTGATGACCTCCGACGACTACAAGTTTAAGACCGAGCCGGAGACGGGGTACGCGCCTTACATGGGCAGCAAGGCGCCCAATTTCACGCTGCGTGACCTCAAGGGCGAGACCGTATCTCTCAGCCAGTTCCGCGGCAAAAAGGTCATACTTAATTTCTGGGCCAGCTGGTGCACGCCCTGCAAGATCGAACTGCCGCATTTCCAGACGCTGTGGGCCAGGACCAATCCCGGCGCCGACTACGTTATCCTGGCCGTAGCCGGCAGCCAGTCGGAGGAGTCAGTAATCAAAGACTTCATTGAAGACGGCAATTACTCCTTCACTGTCTGCCTCGATCCCAACGACGCTGCCTTTAACAAGTACGAGCTGACCAGCATACCCAAGACCTATTTTATCGACAAGGACGGCGTCATCCGCAGGATACAGCAGGGCATGTTCACCGGTCCGGGCGAGATCGAGTTCCTGCTCAACTCATACTGATCTACAGTCCGCCAACCGGACAATCCGCTTCAGAATGCCGCTTCCCCTGTAATAATAAACTTGACATGGCAAGTATCTTGTCTTAACGTTAATATAAAGTTGAATACGACTCGAAATGGATAGGGGTTAATGCCCAGTACAATAATCTGCCAGAGGTGTCATGAAATCAATGAACCAAACGCTACAGTCTGCCAGAAATGTGGCGCGAGGTTCTGCCCGCATTGCCACCTTCTAATTGCCTCACCTGATGCAGCCGTCTGCCCGCACTGCGGCAAGAAAGACCAGTCTTTCCGGCCGGGCAAGTATTCTGCCGCCGGCGCGGCATCTTCTGCTGTGGCCCCCGGCGCCATGCCGGCCAGCAGGTATGTCTGCCCGAGCTGCGGCAACAGGATAGACCCGTCCTTGGGCAAGTGCCCTTATTGCGGACAGCTTGGAAACCGCTTCACCATGATACCCACCCAGGGACACGGCATGATGAAGCCCGCCCAGGGCGACTACACCCAGTTCACAGCGCCTCCGGCTGAAGAGGCCCCCAGCACTCAGAAAGTCTGCTCCAAGTGCGGCCGCGTCATACCGCCCGGTTCCAGCCTGTGCCCGGTGCACGGCAAGTTCGGCGGCGGCAACGCATTGAGAAATATCGCTCCTCCTGCGAGAGATAAGAGCTTTGAGGGTGAAGTATACCGCAGGATGGAGGAGAGAAAGTTCGGGCCTCCTCCCCATTCCAGTGTCAGGCAGGTAGCGCCGGAGGAGATCTATCCTCAGATGCAAGCTGTCCCTCCTGCTTCGGCGCCGATGCAGGAGGCGCCGCCCCTGACCACCGAGCAGCGCACCTGCTCCAACTGCGGCAATGCCGTGCCCGACCGCAGCAAGGTCTGCCCCACCTGCGGCAACAACAGACTTCCTCCGGAGAGGAGAAAGCCCTTTATTAAGGCCGAGGACCGCTTCAGGGCCGTAGAGGCGGCTGCGCAGCAGGCTTACGGCCCTTATCCCCAGCCGCAAGAGGCCTATGCCGCCTATTCCACACCGCCGCCGGCCCAGTATTACGGGCAGCCTGCGGTTCAGCCTTACGAACTGGCCTACCCGGCGCCGTCGCCCGGATTCGTCGAGGAGATATACCCGGAGAAAAAACGCGGCAGAGAGAAAATGCCCCGTGAGCGCAGGGAGAGGGCGCAGGGGCAGAGGTCTTCGCCCTTACCACTCCTGGTGGCGCTTATCGCGCTGGCCGGCGTGATTATCGCGGGGGTCGTCTTCCTGGTCGACCAGCTCAAGACGCCTGCGCCGGCCGTCATCAACAACCCGCCCATTACCACGCCTGCCGGCACGCAGGAAGGTCCCGAGATATCCGGCGTGGAATACTCCAATATTACACGTACCAGCGCCACGGTGACCTGGACAACCGACAAGAAGTCCAACAGCCTGGTTATCTACTGCCTGGCCGGCGGCGACATCTGCGAGAACGCCAGGGACGATGAGCTGGTCACCAGCCACAGCGTCAATCTGACCAACCTCGAGCAGGGCAAGTCCTATCACATAACGGTTAAATCCGCGCTGGGCAACGATCCGGATTCGGCGGACTCCAGCCTGGAGGTTACCAGCGTGCTCACGACCCAGGATGTGGCGGACACGACGCCTCCCGTGATCAGCGAGGTAAAGGTCACCAACGTAACCAGCACAGGGTCGGCGGAGGTCACCTGGACCACCGACGAGCCGGCCACCAGCCAGGTCAGCTACGGCACAACCATCAATTACGGAACGCTGCAGCCGTCGCAGACCGACACCCAGTTGACGACCTTCCACGACGTGATACTCAACGGGCTGGCGCCGCAGACCCCCTTCCACTACAAGGTGGTATCGAGAGACGCGGCCGGCAACGAGAAGTCGTCGGCTGACGCCACATTCACAACGCCGGTCCCGTCCGGGTCCTCACTGGGAGATTCAGCGCCCGATTTCACGCTGCGCTGCGCCGACGGCAGCCAGGTGACGCTCAGCGCCCTGCGGGGTAAAAAGGTAATCGTCAACTTCTGGAATTTGAACTGCCACTATTGCATGGAGGAGATGCCCGATTTTCAGACCGTTCGTGAGGAGTATCCCGATAGCCAGGTAGCCATGCTGATGATCAACAGCGCAGCCGGAGGGTTCCCGGCCAACAATGATGTATACGTCGGCAACGAGATTACGACCCAGGGTTGGGACTTCACCGTTCCCCTGGACGATTCAGGTGTTGTTGCCATGGCCTATGATGTAATGACCGGAATACCCGTAACCTTTTTTATCGACTCCAACGGCATCATCAGGGCCAAGCAGGACGGTAAATTCCCCAGCGCAGATGCCATCAAGTCCAAGCTTAATTCCTATTAGCCGGCTCCGCACTTGTAATACCGCTCCCGCTGGATTTCACGCAATCGCTCCCTTATTTTCATTATATCTTCATACCTGCCGCCTACAATTAAAGTACGAAAAAGAATAAAGGAGCAATAAAATGATGGGTTACTGGATAACAGGAATGGGCTGGTGGATGGCGCTGGCAGGCATTGTGTTCGTGCTGTTCTGGGGCGGTGTAATCTGGCTGGTGGTCTGGGGCATCACCAAAGCCGCCGGGCACAGGGCCGGGTGCACTGCCATGGAAAGCCCCCTGGAGATCGCCAAACAACGATATGCACGGTCCGAGATCACCAGGGAGCAATTCGAACAGATCAAAAAAGACCTCTGACGGCAACTTGCCTCTCCGCGGGGCATTAAATATACTATTATGTCCCGCGGAGGGGTGACCGAGCGGCCGATGGTGACGGTCTTGAAAACCGTTTTAGCTTCGTGCTAACGCGGGTTCGAATCCCGCCCCCTCCGCCGTCTCTTCAATTCCGTAATCGGACTCCTATTTCTTGGCGAGCTCAGCCATAATCTCATTGCTCAGCTTTTCTACGTCTATGTTCTTGAGGGAGAAGCCGAGCAGCATCAGCAGCAGGCCGAAGAGCACCAGGTAGACGGCCACGATAATCACCAGCAGCACGGCGCCGGCCACGATGTTGGCCAGTATCAGGCCGCCCAGCAGCACCGAGATAATGCCGGTAACCAGTATCATCCAGGCGCCCGGTATATATTTCCACTCGGCGATGGAGAATACCATCTCAAGTATGCCCGTGAGCAGCGCCCAAAAAGCGATGAAGTAAATAATGATCATGCCCGCCAGCAGCGGCGCAAGCAGTATGGCGATGCCCGCCAGTATGCCGATAATGCCCTCGGCGATCAGCCAGCCGCGGTCCCTGTGCGGCGGCCTGTTGACGATGCCCACTACCAGTGCGAATATGCCGTCCACCAGCGCATAGATGCCGATAAATAGTATCAGCAGCTCAGCGGCAGCCAGGGGGTCCAGTACCAGCAGCACGATGCCCAGGACAAGAGCGACCAGGCCGCGCAAAGAGATCAGCCACCATCGCTTGACCATTGTCTCCAGCATATCAACCTCCTGTAAGGTAACTACACGCGTATTATAATCATAAACCATCGTCATTGCGAGCGCAGCGAAGTAATCCTGTGTTCCATGGCGCGTTAACAGAAGATTGCCGCGTCGCTGCGCTCCTCGCAATGACAAAACAGTGAATTCAGCTTCGGGAGATTGTTGTAAAAATTTGCGGATAAGCTATTTGCCCTGTTGTCAGACAGTACTTCAGAAACTATAATGTTTATCCGGCCGACATCATGGACAACAAGTACATCAAGATAGCTGTCATACTGGTTATCGCCAGCTTCATCATCGTAACGATGGTCTTCGCCGTTATTGTGCTGGCCTTGCGGGGTCCCGCCTGGCTGGGCAAATGAAGGGCAGCCTCAGCTGCGCCTGAGAAATTCCCCGTAGGCAACCATGGAGTCAAGCACTTTGGCCGCCTCGTCGGGCATGCCGTAGCAGACCATATTCTCCTTTGCGATAGAGCGCAATATGTCCACATCCAGTGCACGTTCGCCGCGCGGCGTCGGGAGCTCGGCGGCAATGATGACCGGCTTATCGTATTTACGTGATATGGCCTTCATCTCGCGGAATGAATTGGTATACGACTCAATAACGAACTCGAAAAACTTCTTTTTCTCTTCGTCATTGGTGGGGAGGCCCACCCGGGCGAAGTGGGGGAAGGGCACGCCCAGCGCCAGCACGCTGTCGGTCTGATCGCACCTGGCCAGGATATCCACCACCCTGATTATATTGTCGGCCGACCCGGCCACCAGGTCCACCGGATTGTTGCGGCTCCACCACCCGGGCAGGAAGGAGTCCAGCTCCTTGATCACTTCCTCCGGCAGCTTGATCACATCCAGTCCCAGCCTGGCGCACGCGTCCGCCGCCAGCACACCCCAGCCACCGCCCAGCGTCGCTATACCCACCCTGCGCCCGCGCGGCACGGGATGGCAGAGAAATCCGTAACCCAGGTTCATCAGCTCCTGCAGGTTGCCTGCCCTGACGATGCCCGCCTGCCGGCTGATGCCGTTGAACACCTCGGCCGATCCTGAGAGCGCCGCGGTGTGCGACCTGGCTGCCGATGCGCCGGCCGCGGTCTCACCGACCTTTATCATTACAATAGGCTTTTTCAGGCTCGTTTTCCTGGCTATCTCGAAAAACCTTCGCCCATCCTTGAAACCCTCGATGTAGCTGAGTATGACCCTGGTGTGCTCATCATCCGCCAGGTACTCCAGAAAATCCTCGGCGCGCAGGTCGGCTTCGTTGCCGATGCTGACCAGACGGCTGACTCCGAACTCGATTGACATGGCCCGGCGCGCTATGGTCAGGCCCACGTTGCCGCTCTGGGATACGACGGCCATCTCCCCGTCCGGCGGGAAGATGGGCGGCATCTGCGCGTACAGCTTTGCCGACGGGCTGAGTATGCCGAAGCAGTTCGGTCCGACCAGCCTGAGGCCGCCCTGCCGGGCGATCCTGACAATTTCCTCCTGGACCGCCGCGCCGTCCCGGCCGACCTCGGCGAAGCCCGCTGTCACCACGACGCCGGCCTTTATCCCCTTGGCAACACACTCCTTTATTGTTTCGATCATGGCCGGCGGCGGCACCACGATCACTGCCAGGTCCGGGACCTCGGGTATCTCTTCAACGGTGCTGTATACTTTCAGGCCCAGCACCTCCCCGCCTTTTGGATTGACCGGGTAAATGTTGCCCTGGAAGCCTCCGGTGCGCACGTTGGCCAGTATGCGGAATCCCCACTTTTTGGTATCGGTGGACGCGCCCAGGAATGCAAGCGAACGCGGTGCGAAGAAGCGGTTGAAGTCAATCATGAGCAGCCAGTCCTTTCAGAGTAATAGCGGCGCCTTAAGGCGGCCGCATAAAACAGCAGATATTTTAACACCGCCATTGATCAGGTAACAAATAGAGCAGCCGCACTGCCCTACAATTCAAGCTGCTATAATAAGCCCGGGCACACTACGGACAGGTACGTTCCTTGCTGAATACACTGGTCGGAAAACATAAAAAGGGCGACCTCGCCCCTCTCACGGTCATCGTGCCCACCACCTATGCAGGACTTTCGCTGCGGCGCAAGATGGCGGAGGGCGGGGGACTGGTCAACGTCCGCTTCATGGCCCTGCCGCGCCTGGCCGAGTATTTAGGCGCCCCTGCGCTGGCTGCGCAGGGTAAATCGCCTCTCACACCCATGATTCGGCTGGCGGCGGTCAGGCATTTCGCGCGCGAGATGTCGGCCAGGCCGCCCCTGGGACCTGTTTCGCTTCACCCGCAGTTCCACCTTTACCTGCGGCAGACTTTCAGCGAACTTAACGCGCTGGCGGAGAGCGACCTGCAGGGACTGGAGAGCTCCGGTGAGGTTGTGCGCCAGGTCATCGACTGGTACAGGAAGTACACGGAACGCGTAAAACCATTTTATACGCGTGAGGAGCTGTACCGGGCGGCCGCCTTGTCAGTCAAGGACAGCTCGGGCGTCGGCGCACTGCGCGATCTGGGCTTCATCCTTTTCTACGGCATACCGCGCTTCACGCGCTCGGAGAGATACCTTATCGCAGCGCTGGGCGGGGAGGGGTTGTGCGAGGTGGTAATTCCTCTCACAGGTGAGGCTGAGGCCGACAGGCCGGCTATGCTGGAAGCTGATACGCTGAAGGCGTGCGGTGTACCCGTGCAGACCC
>JBAZLT010000078.1:0-7070 GCA_041650115.1 Dehalococcoidia bacterium
TCACCCATTGCAGGCCTTTCAATGGGCGGCCTGATTACCCAAGAAATAGCAAAGGCTATAATTTATGTTCGGTTCTGGAGATAATGTCATCCTGCGTCATTTTGGCCAGATCGACGAAATAAGCGCTGTAACCGGCCACCCTCACCATCAACGTAGGATATTTCTCTGGGTGAATTTGCGCATCCAATAAAGTTTCTTTAGAGATTGTGTTCAGCTGAAGATGGTATCCACCTTCATACATGTAGGTATCAACAAGGTGCGCCCACTTTCGCAGACCCTCCTCCGTTTTCAGTGAATCGCGGCTGAGCCATATATTAGTTAGCGTACCCCCGGTAAATGCTGCTGAAGGAAGCTTGGCAATAGATCTGAGCGCCGCAGTGGGACCGAGAATATCTGTCCCCTGTTGTGGTGATACACCGTCAGCCATGGGCTTCATAGCGCCTTTGGGAGCCGGAAGAGCGCCCACCTCAAATCCAAACGGAACATTACTGCTGGTGGGAACCACACAAGGGCCCGGCGTGCCCCCTCTCAGATTCCTGTATTTCCTCACAGTCTGAGCGAAATGCATGAACATTTCCCGGGCAATATCATCCACGTAGTCATCGTCATTGCCATATTTTGGAGCCCCGGCGAGTTTGCTATGAACATCTTCATAACCCGCGAAATCGGCTTCCAGCGCTTTGGCCAGATCGTCCATTGTCAGCGTTTTACTATCGAATACGCATTTTTTCACAGCTGCCAGGCTGTTAGCCAAATCTGCGATTCCTATGATCTGCACATGAGGGCCAACCGGATAACGAGCGCCGCCATTGGCACAACCCACACCCTTTTCTATGCAATCCTCAGTGAATATCGATTGTACAATCAGCTCATTTTCCTCTGCGATAATTTTCTCGCCGATCCATAGACCCCGCATGGTCATATCCACGAGATATTCCATTTGCCTCTTGACGGCGTTCTTAAAATCCTCAAAAGACCTGAAATCCAGTACCGGGCCCGTATCCAGCCCGACTTTTTCTCCAATGTAGGCGAGTCCCGTTCTTTTAAGTCCCCTGGTAAAAACCAGTTCCACCATATGCCCACCGTTTAAGGCGCCCGCGGCAGTATGTCCGAACTGCCTGCACCCAGCCCCCTGCGGCTCCACGCATCCAATGGGTTTTGCATCCCAGATAAGCTCATCCCATCTCTCAGCGGGATCATCATTCATTCTCATTTCGATCAGTTTTTCATAATTGAAGATCGAGGGATGTCCCATCCCTGCCGCAATTAACTCGCCCGTTTTCACTTTTAATTCCCAGGGCATGTCTCTGTGCCAGAGTACGCACAGGGTAGGCTGCGTTGTCCGCACATTGAGCAAAGCCTCTATGCACATATAAGAAAGATCATTTGTATAATACTTCAGGTTCTTATCGATTCCGCCGATATGCACGTGCTGGAATGGATAGTAGCCCGGAGCGGCCCAGGCGATCATCTTGCTGATAATCCAGTGTATGCCGGTCAACTTTATCCACATGCACTCGATCAGCTCGAGCGCCCGGTCTTTAGAAAGAATGCCACTCTCGACATCCCTCCGGTAAAAAGGGTAAAGGTACCTATCTAGTCTCCCGAGGCCGAATCCGCACCCGCTGCCTTCCAGCCATAGAAAACACTGTGTGAAAAATATTGACTGCAAAGCCTCGTGGAAAGTTCGCGCAGGCTCATAAGGAACCCGCCCGGTAATTTCCGCAATCTTCTTCAGTTCATCGACGCGAACAGGGTCTTTTTCTCTGGATGCAAGTTCCAACGCATAATTCCTGTAATTCCGGCTCCATTGTTTGATACCGCCGATTGCCTTAAGAACAGCTTCGTAAAAATATATCCTGTCAAACTCATGCTTGCCCATATCGGCCAGCTTCTCCATGGTCCGTTCTTCGTACCATTTGAAGCCCTTCGCTATAATATCGTCGTACGGTGGGTTAATATGAGATCCCACACTGTGCAGGTAGTTCGATATATTGGCGACACCCGTATCCATCAGAATCCGCCACTCATCTGGCATCAAATCCATAGCCCGCCCGGTACAGATTTCCCTGACAGTCCTGTTTTTCCAATATGGCAGTATCTGCTCCTTCAACTCCCTCTTCTGTTCGGGAGTCACTTCCCACGGGTCATAGTCCCTGGTATCGAGTGTTTCAAACTCATCTTGAGCTTGCAGCCAGCCCAGCATAGCCGGCTTGATTGTGGCGCCCCTCAGCCTGCATCCAGGCTGGCCCACTATCAATTCAAAAGGCATAATCACAGGTGGCATCTCCGCAAGCAGTCCTGCAATGGCCTTGCCACGCCTAAGAATTTTAGGCTCACCCTCCGTCTCCTGATAAACTCTGGTATATACCCGCATACCGTGCAAACAAAGGTTAGGCCGGGTTTCGTGAAACTGCTGATTTAGATTCTTCACTCTATCGGTTGAGCCGATTCTTACGAGTTTTCCCTGCCTCCACTCCTGTGTCTCGTGCATGGTTACCGTCACTGGCTGTGCCATAGCGAATCACCTCCTCTTTAACCCTCGATACCATTATTTATCCGGCTTGATTTGACCGGGCAGTTCCAGTATTAATTGATCCTTTATCACTTTGCCGCCGGGATTTTTGGGCAATGCCGTTGCAAATACAATATATTCTGGAATTTTGTACCTGGCGAGTTTATCGCTGCAGAATTGTTTTATTTCTTCCGGCGTTAGATCAGCGCCGGGGGCAGGGACGATGGATGCCGCCACTTTTTCCCCCATGACTCTATCCGGAACTCCGTAGACGGCTACTTCAAAGACCCTGGGATGCATGCAGATAACATTTTCCACTTCAACCGGATAGACATTCTCCCCGCCCCTGTTGATCATATCCTTCTTCCTGCTGACGATATAAAAAAATCCATCCTCATCCACTCTGCCCAGGTCACCGGTTAAAACCCACCCGTCTCTAAAGACTTTTCTGGTCTCTTCGGGGTTATTATAATAGCCGTCGGTCACGTGCGCACCTCTGACGGCTATTTCACCGATCTCACCTTTTACCATCTCTTTCATATGCTCGTCGACTATTATCACTTCGCACCCGAGAGTGGGATGCCCGACGGACGTGGGTTTTTCGAGACATTCCTTACCAATAGCGACCAGGGAAGATGACGCCTCCGTCAGGCCGAAGCTGTTTAAGAAACCGGCATTAAAGAAGACCTTCTTCATTTCCAGCATCAAATCCGGGGACATCGGTGCAGCTCCGAAGCCGGCTACTTTGACAGCGCTTAAATCGTATTTCCCAATATCTTTCGATCCCAGCAACAGCCTGTAGATTGCCGGGGAGCCCGCCAGGATATCCACTTTCTCCTTTTCGACAACTTTCAGGAATGCCTCCAGACTGAGCTCTTTGAGCAGGATACTGGTCCCTCCAATATAAATGCTCGCCAGGAATTGTGTTTGAAGAGCCAGCGCATGGAAGAAAGGCGCGACAATGAGTGTTTTTGTTCCATTCTCGATACAGTTGCCGATCATTGACTTTACATATTCTGGAAAAGTCATAGCGGCACGAATGAGATTGCGCTGAACTACCCTGACTCCTTTGGGCTTCCCGGTGGTACCGGATGTAAACAGAATGGTGTGAACATCTTCCTCGTTACAGGAAACCGGCGCGCAGAAACCGCCCTTATCCCAGATTTCACCCAGATCGTCTTTCTCGATCTTGTGTTTTAGAAAGCGATCTAATCCGCTGTCCCATATTTCACTATCAACGATAGCCGCTGAGGGCCTGGTAAGCTCCAGCTGGTACTCCAGCTCCGGTTTTTTCAACCTCGTATTGAGTACAACCGAAATGGCGCCGATTTTGGAGACGGCCAGAAAGGCCGGCGGGAAAGCATCGTCATTTTTTAAGAACAACGCAACCCGATCCCCTTTTCTAACGCGGTAGCCCTTCTTAAGCGTCAATGCCAATGCATCGACCCTCCGGCTGAGATCGGCATAAGATAAACGGATATCACCGAATATGACTGCCTGACGCTGCGGGTACTTGAGTACAGTATTATGGAACATACCGTACACAGTGCAGGGACGGTTAGCGAACACCTTTATTTTCGCCTTGCCGACTGTCTTTTCCACAAATTTATGATCTTGCCCCATCTTCCACTCCTCAAAAACATGCTCATTCCTGAATGCGCCTCACTTTCTCTGATCAAATCTGCGGCGTAAAAGCATGGATGCCATGGTGATTTTCTGTATCTCCAGAGTTCCGCCTGCCAGTCCCCATCCCCATGCATCTCTCATCATGCGTTCGATGGGATAGTCCTTGGAATAGCCATATCCACCATGTATCTGCATGGCCAGTCCGGTCACCTCTCTGGCCATTTGATTGGCGAAGCACTTCGCCATATTAGCCTCGAGCGGTAGGGGGAGACCTGTGGAAGCATTCACCGCTGCCCTGTATATCAGTAATCTGGATGCTTCAACCTTCAAAGCCATATCCGCCAGCATAAACTGGACCGCCTGGAATTCGCAGATGTCCTTGCCCCATTGTTTTCGCTGCTGCGAATAGCTTATCGCTTCTTCAAGAGCCCCCTGGGCAATCCCCAGACACATGGTCGCATTGCCGCAACGTTCGAGATCGAATGCAGTTATCAGTTTTCTGAACTCGCCTTCCTTGATAACCAGATTTTCCCTGGGGACACGGCAATCCTCAAAAATAAGATCGCAACTGGGCATGCCCCGAAATCCCATAAACTGTTCCTGCTTACCGAAAGTAAAGCCGGGAGTTCCTTTCTCGATCAATAATCCGCCTATGCCTTTGGCCCCTTTCTGGTCGCTGAGCCTGACATACACCACATATACGTCGGACCTGCCTCCACCCGTTATAAAGCGCTTCATACCGTTGACAACATAGTGATCCCCATGCAACACAGCTCGTGTAGACAGGTCGGTCAACGCCGAACCGGCCTCGGGCTCGGTCATACCGACTGCAATCAGGCATTCACCGCGGCATACTGCCGGTATATACTTTTGTTTTTGTTCTTCGGTGCCGAATTGCTCAATTACCCTGACAGGCCCCACGCTTGACTCAAAGACCGGCCCGGCAGCCATAATAGAGACCCTGGCCAATTCCTCAATAGCCAGCAGAGCTTCGAAGGCCGTCCTTCCCTGTCCACCGTATTTAACGGGCAGGGGCAAACCCAGCAATCCCAGGTCCGCGAGCTTTTTAACATCCTCCTCCGGCATATGCTCGCCTTTGGACTCCCATTCCGCCGCCTTTTTACGAAATTCCTTCTCGGCAAGATCGTGTGCCAGCTTCTTCAGCATCAACTGCTCTTCGGTTAACTGAAAATCCATTCTCCCTTAAACTCCTTCAGTATATTTTTATTCAGCGTCCTCGTTTGCATCTTCTCCGGCTGCAATTACACCCTTTCCTTGAGCCAAACCGCTTCCGATCGCATGCTGATGCCGCCATATTTTTGCTTTTCTCATCATAAAGGCCGTATCGAGTTCAATCCCTTCTACCTTTTGCTTATGGTGACCGAAGTGAGGACCAATTCAATTGTTTCATCAATATATTTATCCAATGTGTATTGTTTGCCCAGATACCACGTCCTGACCGCCCACATATGACCGAGAATGACTATCATGTGCGCCATATGCCGCACATTATGTTTTCTAAATTCGCCTGTTTCACAACCCCGCATCAATAACCGCTCAAATATGGCTATACAACGTTTGCTTTCATCGAGGATCGATAGTCTGGCATTTGGGCTGAGCACCCTTATTTCCTGGTATGCCAGCAGGACGATATCTTGAAATTCATCGATCTTGCGGTAATATCCATTGACGGCCTGACGAATGCCCTCAACCGGACTAATGCTGTCGAGGTTTCTTTCAAAATCGTCATACAGCTTCCTGAATGGAGCTGAGCCATAATCGAGCACAAGATCAATTATGTCCTCTTTTTTCCCGATGTACCGATAGAGAGCCCCAATGGCCATACCACAGGCGTCGGCCACCTCCTGAACGCTGGTGCGGTCATAGCCCTTCTGAGCGAATATATGAGCCGCGCACCTGGCTATATGCTCTCTTTTGGAGGCGATTAATTCCAGATCATTGCTGTGAGACCGAATGCCGCTTGTAGTTTCCAACATATATCAATTCTCCATTTCCAACCATGTCCTCTTGTAGAATGAGTGTTCGCTCATTCTAACAGCATCCAGGACAGCTGTCAATACTGGCCCAGCATACCTGTTGACAATACTCTATCTATCATTTATAATGAGCGAGCGCTCATTCGTTTTGGCTAAGATGGCTAGGATTCAGCAAGGAGGTTGTATATGGCACGGGATGCGGGCACACAAAAAGAGTACAGCCTGGGAAACGGGGCAAAGCTCTACATTCTTATTATCTGCTCACTGCTTCTGACAGTAAACTTTATGGACCGTCAGGTTTTTGCAGCGGTCGTGGAACCGATGAAAGCCGACCTTAATTTATCCGATGGAATCATTGGTATCATCGGTACCGTATTTCTGTTAAGCACGGCCGTCTTCACTTTTCCCATAGCATACCTGATCGATCGGTGGAGTCGGCGCAAGGCGATCGGCATTATGGCCATCGCGTGGAGTATGTTCACTTTCCTGACCGGTTTCGCCCGGAATTTCTGGACGTTGTTAATTCCGCGAACTTTCGTCGGTGTGGGTGAAGCCGGGTTCACGCCGGGAGGCGCTGCTATGATCGGCGCGGCGTTTTCAAAAAAAGTGCGCGGCATAGTCATGGGCATCTTCAACATGACAGTGGTGCTGGGCATTGCACTCGGGTCGCTTGTTGCTGGAATTATAGCCAAACAGCACGGCTGGCAGGCCCCGTTCTTCATATTCGCCGTACCCGGCGTCATACTGGGCATACTGGCATTCTTCATGAAAGACTATCAGACTATGTATGAAACTCAACTGGGAGAGAAGGTCACTTTTACCCGCACTGTCTCGATTCTCTCGAAAATACCTACCGTTGTTTGGATATTTTTCGGATACGGACTTGTCAATATAACGAATCAGTCGGTCCTCTTCTGGATACCGGCTTTTGT
>JBAZLT010000079.1:0-6997 GCA_041650115.1 Dehalococcoidia bacterium
ACCAACAAGATCCGTGTAGTCGGCGTCGACAGAGAGCTAGTTGGCGAAACGGCTGCCGAAATCAGACGTATACGCGTTCCTGACTCTTACAAGGGTAAGGGTGTTAAATATGCCGGTGAGAGGCTTCGCCTTAAGCCCGGTAAGGCCGGCAAGACCGCTACGAAAGGGAAGTAATAATGGCTAAAGTTAGTTCGAATATAGCCCGCAAAAGGCGCCATGAGCGCATCAGGACCACGGTGGTCGGTATACCGGACCAGCCGAGACTGTGCGTCTTCCGCAGCCTGAGCAATATCTATGCGCAGATTATCAATGATGCAGAGGGCAAAACCATCGCCGCTGCCAGCAGCCTGAGCACAGGTCTGCAGGATCAGTTGAAGGGCAAGAATAAAACGCAGGTTGCCGAACTGGTGGGATCGGAGCTGGCCAAATCCGCCAAGGAAAAGGGTGTTAGCCAGGTCGTTTTCGACCGGGGCGGCTATAAATATCATGGCCGCGTCAAGGCTCTGGCCGAGGCGGCACGTAAAGCAGGTTTAAAATTCTGAGGATTAGAGTATGAAAGCTGATACTAAAATGCATACCGTTATGCCACGGGTGGACACCAGCGATATGGAGTTCACTGAGAAGCTGGTATCACTCGATCGTGTGACCAAGGTGGTCAAAGGCGGCAAGAACATGCACTTCCGGGCGCTGGTGGTTGTCGGCGACGGCAAGGGACATGTAGGAGTCGGCCTGGGCAAGGCACGCGAGGTTCCTGAAGCTATCCGCAAAGCCGGTGTATCAGCTAAAAAGAACATAATCAGTGTAGTTTTTAAAGACAAGACTATCCCCCATGAGAGCTTTTCCAAGTTCGGGGCGGCCCGCGTGCTGCTCAAGCCGGCCCCTCCGGGCACCGGTGTTATCGCCGGAGGCGGGGTGCGCGCCGTTGTCGAGGCTGCGGGCGTCAGGGATATCCTGACCAAGTCCCTCGGATGCGCCAATCCGGTCAATGTTACCAGAGCGACCATCCTGGCCCTGGCCAACCTCCGGGATTTCAAGGAGAGCATCAGGCGAAGGAAAGGACTGCAGGGGGACGAGGAGAATTAGTCACGTGGCTAAGATACGTATCAAGTGGGTAAAAAGCGATATCGGATATGCCGGCGACCAGAGGAGAACCATCAGGGCGCTGGGATTTCACAGGTTGAACCAGGTGGTCGAAAAAGATGATACCCCGGTTATCCGGGGCATGATTAATAAAGTCAGCCATATGCTTGAAGTAGAAGAGAAAAAACATGGATCAAAGTAATTTAAAACCTCCTGCGGGAGCCAAACATAAGAAGAAGCGCGTCGGCTGCGGAGACGGCAGCGGTCACGGGACGTTTTCCACACGCGGATGCAAGGGACAGAAATCCCGGTCCGGCAGGGACCTGCGCCCCGGATTCGAAGGCGGTCAGCTGCCGATTATCAAGAGGCTGCCCTGGACCAGGGGATTCACCAATGTAGCTAAAATACAGTACAGTCTGGTAAACGTGGGCGATTTGAAAAAATTCGATGCGGGCGCCGAGGTAAATACCGAGATTCTGGTGCAGTCGGGCCTGGTAAAATCGGCGGCCCTGCCGGTAAAGATACTCGGCAACGGCGAATTGGACAGAGCGCTCACAGTTAAAGCCAATAAGTTTTCAGGCACTGCCAGGAGCAAAATCGAAGCGGCCGGGGGAAAGGTAGAGGAGATTTAATATGCCGCAGACTCAGTCACGGCCTCGCCTGATCCAGGCGATGATAGATGCTTTCTCCCTGCCTGATTTAAGGCAGAAGCTCATCTTCACGCTGGCAATATTAATCGCATTCAGATTTATTGCCCATATTCCTATACCGGGCGTAGACCTGGCAGAGCTTCAGAAGATTTTCGATCGCAGTCAGCTGCTGGGCATGCTCGACCTTTTCAGCGGCGGAGCTATGAGATACTTCAGCATAGCTGCAATGGGCGTCTACCCCTACATCACATCGTCGATTATCATGCAGCTTCTGGTACCCGTTATTCCGGCTCTGCGCAGGCTTTCCGAGGAAGGAGAGGCAGGCAGGAACAGGATCAATCAGATAACGCACTGGCTGACCATACCGCTGGCAGCGCTACAGGGATTCGCACAGCTTCAGCTTTTGCGCAGCCAGGGCGGTGTTCTGGATGCAGGTGCGCTGGAGACGGTGGCTATCGTGGCGTCGTTGACCGCCGGGACCATGATATGCGTCTGGCTGGGTGAGCTGATCACCGAAAGGGGCATCGGCAACGGTGTTTCCATCATCATCTTCGGAGGCATTATCGCGGGCCTGCCGGAGCAGATCGGGCGTGGTATGATAGCCAAGGACAACTGGGCGGGCGTCGGAGTATTCGTATTGCTGGCGCTGGCCACGATAGTTTTGATTGTGATTTTCACCGAGGGACACCGCCGGATACCGGTGCAGTATGCCCGCACTGCTTTCCGCGGCGGCAAAATGTACCGGCAGGCCGGATCGACTTATATTCCGCTGCGCGTTAATATGGCCGGCATGATACCGCTCATCTTCGCCATGTCACTCATGGTATTCCCCGGCACTATCGCCAGCTATTTCGCGGCGCCGGCCGGACAGGACCCCAATTTCGCCAATACCATTATGGAATGGTTTAATCCCAGCACGCCGATACCTATCGGACTCTTTTACTGGGTGTTGTACTTTGTGCTGGTAGTCGGATTCACCTTTTTCTACACCATGGTCATATTTGAGCAGATGGACCTGGCACGCACCCTGCAGCGGCAGGGCGGATTCATTCCGGGCGTACGGCCGGGCAAACCTACCACAGACTATTTGAACGGTGTTACCAACCGCCTGACCTGGGGCGGCGCCCTTTTCCTGGCCATCGTGGCCATCATGCCGTTTTTCGCCAGTCAGATTACCAACGCATCCGTGATGACGCTTTCCAGCACGGCCATACTGATCGTGGTGGGTGTGGCGCTGGATACCATGAAACAGATAGAGGCGCAGCTTACCATGCGGCGCTATGAAGGCTTCTTAAAGTAAGGAGGGATTGAAAATGTTCTTCATTTTGCTTGGAGCACCCGGGGCAGGAAAGGGTACGCAGGCTGACATCATAGTTAAAGAGATGTCTTTGCCGCACGTTGCATCGGGCGATCTCTTCAGGCATGCGTTGAAGAACGGGACCGAGCTGGGCAAGCAGGCGGAATCCTTCATGAAGGCCGGGAAGCTCGTGCCCGATGAGATAACCATCAAGATGATACTCGAAAGGATCGCTAAAGACGACTGCAAGAACGGTTGTGTATTCGATGGTTTCCCCCGCACGCTTGAGCAGGCCAGGGCGCTGGATGCCGCTCTGGAAAAACAGGGCAAATCGATCGAGAAGGCGATATATATCGAGGTCCCGGAGAGCGTACTGTTGGACAGGCTGACCGGACGCTGGGTATGCCGGACCTGCCAGGCGCCCTTCCATCAGAAGAACCAGCCGCCCAAGAAAGAGGGCATTTGCGATAAGTGTCAGGGGGAGCTTTACCAGAGGGCCGACGATAAGGAAGAGACCATCAAGGAGCGCCTCAAGGTTTATTTCGCCCAGACTATGCCGCTGCTCGATTACTACGACAAAAAGGGCAGGCTGTTCAGGTGCAACGGCAATCAGCACATCGACGAGGTAGGCAAAGACATCGTCAAGTTTCTTAAAGGACTGAAGCAGAAGAAGTAAATGACCATCATCAAATCGGCCGAAGAGATCGCCGTCATGCGAGAGGCCGGCAGGATTGTAGCGATAGTGTTGCAGAGAATGAGCCAAGCAGTTAAACCGGGTATTAAAACGCGGCAGCTAAACGATCTGGCCGAGAAGGAGCTCGGCAGGTGGAAAGATGCCAGGGCGTCGTTCAAGGGCTACAATGGTTTTCCTGCCAGCATCTGTGCCTCGGTAAATGACGAGATCGTTCACGGCATACCCGATAACAGGGTGCTGAAGGAAGGCGACATAGTGTCCCTGGATTTCGGCGTTATTTATAAAGGGTTTCAGGGCGACGCCGCGGTGACTGTCGGCGTCGGCCAGGTCAGCCCCGAAGCAACCCGCCTGATGGAAGTTGCCCGGACCTCCCTGATCGAGGGAATAGCGGCGGCACGCGAAGGTGGGACGCTGGGTGACATAGGGGCAGCCATTCAAACTTATGTAGAACGTAATGGTTACAACGTGGTCAGGGAATACTCGGGCCACGGGATCGGCAGAGATATGCACGAGGATCCCCTGGTGCCCAACTTCGGCAGCAAAGGCGAAGGGCTCAGGTTGAAAGAAGGTATGACGCTGGCGCTTGAGCCGATGGTGAATGCCGGCGGCTGGAAGACACGGCAGAACGCCAACGGCTGGACGGTGCATACCTCCGACCATAGCCTTTCGGCTCATTTTGAGCATACAATAGCTATAGGGAGCGGAGACGCCCGGATCCTGACTTTGCCGTAAGAATAATATATGGATAAAAAGGAAGCAATCGAGGTTGAAGGAACTGTAATTGAATCATTGCCCAATGCTACTTTCAGAGTGGAGTTGGCCAATGGTCACAGAGTCCTTGCACATATATCCGGGAAGATGCGCAGACACTACATCAGGATATTGCCGGCGGACAAAGTGCTGGTCGAGCTGTCGCCTTATGATCTAACGAGGGGCAGGATCACCTATCGCTTCAAGTAAGCCGAGAGTGTTGTTTTGACATAAGGTGAATAAAGGATTATATTATTAAACGGTTTTTTTGGAAACGAGGATATATCGGAAATGAAGGTCAGAGCTTCAGTTAAAAAACGTTGTGAGAAGTGCAAAATAATCCGCCGCCGCGGCATTGTGCGGGTGATATGCGTCAACCCCAAACACAAGCAGCGTCAGGGATAGTCACAGGAGAATATTAGAACATGGCTCGTATTGCAGGCGTAGACATACCGAGGGAAAAGCAGGTGCTTTTCTCCTTACAGTACATCCACGGCATCGGACCGAGCATCAGCAAAAGGATATTGAAGACGCTCAAGATAGAGCCTACCAAGAAGGTCAAGGACCTGACAGATGAGGAAGTCAGCCGCATACGTGAAAGGATAGACAAGGACTACAACGTAGAGGGTGAGCTTCGCAAAGAGGTAACCATGAATATCAAGCGGCTGATAGAAATAGGCAGCCGCCGGGGTATAAGACACAAGAGGAACCTGCCGGTGCGTGGACAGAGGACGCGTACCAATGCGCGCACCAAGCGTGGAGCCAAGAAGACCGTTGCCGGTCGCGGGCAGAAGCGCGGCGCCACCAAGAAGTAAAGGAGTAACCAGCTGATATGCCGCAGAAAAAAAAGGTCAGGACAAGAAAACGCGAACGGAAGCTGATTCACGAAGGTAAAGCCTTTGTAACATCGACTTTTAACAATACTATTATTACTCTGACGGACGCCAAGGGAGGCGTCATATCCTGGGGCAGTTCGGGCACAGCCGGATTCAAAGGGTCCCGCAAGGGCACCCCTTACGCGGCGCAGATGGCCGCTCAGGGAGCCGCCGCCAAGGCCAAGGAACACGGCCTGCGCCAGGTTGAGGTCTTTGTGCGCGGGCCCGGCAGCGGAAGGGAAGCCGCTATCAGGGCCATCCAGGCCTCGGGCATTGTTGTATCAGGGATACGGGACGTAACCCCCGTGCCGCATAATGGATGCAGGCCCAGAAAGAAAAGGCGAGTATAAAAAATGGCGAGATATACAGAAGCGTATTGTCGTTTATGCCGTCGCACGGGCACCAAGCTCATGCTGAAGGGCGAGAGGTGCTTTACCGAGAAATGTGCTCTTGAGCGCAGGGATACACCCCCGGGCCCCCACGCGTCGGGCAGGAAGCGCCGTCCCAAGGTATCGGAACGCGGCCTTCAGCTGATGGAAAAACAGAAAGCCAAGTATACATACGGCACATTTGAGCGCCAGTTCCGCCGCTTCTTCCAGGAGGCATCGCGGGCGCAGGGGATAACCGGTGATAACCTGGTGATGCTGCTGGAAAGGCGTCTGGATAATGTTATTTTTCGGCTGGGATTCGCCGATTCCCGCAGCCAGGCCAGGCAGATCGTGCGCCACGGGCACATCAAGCTCAACGGGCGCAGGACCGACGTCCCCTCCTGCCTGGTCAAAACGGGTGATGTGGTCGAGTGGCGCAAGGAAAGCACCAGGAGCGAATACTACAAGACGCTGGTGGAAAAAGTCGAGGATAAGGACGTACCGGCATGGTTGTCGCTGGAAAAAGAGAATATGACTGGCCGTGTTGTATCACTTCCGGCCGCCGGTGATATAAAAACGAATTTCAACGAGAAAGCGATCGTGGAATTCTATTCACGATAGGAGGATTTTTGGTTCAATTAACTTTGCCAAAAATTGAATGTACCGAGTACCGCGAGAATTACGGTAAGTTCGTTGCTGAGCCTCTTGAGAAAGGTTTTGGCGTAATACTGGGCAACAGCATAAGGCGTGTGCTCCTCAGTTCTCTGCGCGGCGCGGCTATTACCTCCGTTCTGATCGAAGGTATCACCCAGGAATTCAGCACCATCCCCAATATGAAAGAGGATGTGACCGAGTTTCTCATGAATGTGCGCGACGTGCGCATTAAACTGCTTTCCAAGACCGTTGAAACGGGCAAGATGACGCTGAATGTCAAGGGGAAGGCCGAACTGAAGGCCGGCGATATAGTGATTGAGAACCCGACCGAGTTCGAAATTGTGAACCCCGGCCTCTACCTGGCTACCCTCGATTCCAGCGATGCTAAACTGAATATTGAGTTCACCGTTAAGGCGGGCAAGGGATACCAGCCGGCCGGGACGGGCGACAGCGTGGGCATCATCGTGACCAGCGAGGGCACAAGCAAGGAGATGTCCATCGACGCGATTTTCTCGCCTGTTACACGTGCCAACTACTCCGTTGAGAGCAGCGGCCCCGGCCAGGGAGCGGGCAAGGAAAGGCTGATTCTGGAGATCTGGACCGACAGCACGGTGGATCCGATCGAGGCC